>NZ_JBYSWF010000078.1:0-28055 GCF_058780865.1 Pseudomonas sp. GP01-A4 | reverse complement strand
GCGGTGGATCAGTCAGCCTATGTATTGACTGACACACCGCATTCGCGAGCAAGCCCGCTCCCACATTGGATTTTCATCGACCGGACTAAATCATCCGGCGCAATACCGCGCAATCTTCAGCATGCCAATCCGCCAGCTCCGGCCACGGGTTTTCCGGCAGATTGACCAGCACAGTCTTCGTCCCCGCCGCCCGCCCGCAATCCAGATCAAACCGGTAATCACCGACCATCACCATCTCTTGCGGCGCCACTTCCCACGCTCGCGCCAGCTTCAACAAACCACCCGGGTCAGGCTTGGGCGGCGCATCATCACGCCCCAACACATCCTCGGCTGCAAAGCAGTCCTCCAGGCCGATCGCCTGCAATGTCACATGGGCCAGCTCCCGCGCATTGCGCGTCAGGATGCCCAGGCGATAACCCCGCCCGGCCAATTCCCGCACCAACTCCACGGCACCGGTAGCGGCTACCGAACCCAGCGCCAACTCACGCTCATGCGCAAGCAACCACGCATGCTTGGCCGCTGCTTCATCGGCGGGCAACGCTGCCAGGTGCGTAAGAATGTCGTCAGTCGCCGGAATATCCAGGGCCACGCGGATCGCCGCAAAATCATGCACGGCCACCGTCAGGGTGCCATCCATGTCGAACACCCAGTGCTTCACATCACTGAGGCTCATGCCCAGTCCTTGCGATGACGAATCAAGCCTTCCTGGGTGACCGATGCCACCAGTTGCCCGGCGCGGTTGTACACGCTGCCCCGGGAGAACCCACGGGAATTGCCGGCCCATGGGCTGTCCATGGCGTAGAGCAACCAGTCATCGGCACGCAGGTCGGCGTGGAACCACAGCGCGTGGTCGAGGCTGGCGACTTGCATGTCTTTCTGCCACACGGTCTTGCCGTGGGGCAGCAGCGAGGTGGTCAGCAGGCCGAAATCCGAAGCGTAGGCCAGCAGGTATTTGTGCAGCGCCGGCGAGTCGGCCAGGGCGCCGTCCGCACGAAACCACACGTATTTGACCGGGTCGGACGGCTGCGGGTTGTACGGGTCTTTCTCGGTCACCGGCCTTACTTCGATCGGCTTGGGGCACAGCAGCTTTTCGCGCATGTGCTCGGGAATCAGGTGCGCACGCTGCTGGGTCAGTTCCAGCTCCGACGGCAGGTTCTCCGGGCCGACCACTACGGGCATGGTGGTCTGGTGCTCGAAGCCTTCTTCGTCGTACTGGAACGAAGCGCTGCAGGTGAAGATCGGGTTGCCCTTCTGGATCGCCGTCACCCGCCGCGTGCTGAAACTGCCGCCATCGCGCACCCGGTCAACCGAATACACCACCGGCAACGCCGCATCGCCGGGGCGCAGGAAGTAACCGTGCAACGAATGCACATGCCGCGCCTCTTCAACGGTCTGGCTGGCCGCCGACAGCGACTGGCCGAGCACCTGGCCGCCGAACAGCTGGCGAAAGCCCAGGTCCTGGCTGCGGCCGCGAAAGAGGTTTTCCTCGATCGGTTCCAGGGTCAGCAGGTCCACCAGATCTTCCAACACTTGGCTCATAGAGCATCTCCTACAACAATCTATTGGGCATTCCGGGCTGCTTATCCGTGCAGCGTGTCCAACCATTGGGCGCGGGTGATGCGATACAACACATGATGCCGCAAGGGGTCATCGGCTGCGACCTTGGGGTGTTCAAAATCTGCCAGGGGATCGTAATGCATACCGATGGCCTGCATGACTTTTTGTGATGGCAGATTGGCTTCAGTGGTAAACGAAACGATTTCGTCCAGCTTCAGCCGGTCGAAACCACAGCGCAGGGCAGTCCAGGCGGCTTCGCTGGCGTAACCCAGGCCCCAATGTTCCCTGGCCAGGCGCCAGCCGATCTCCACCGCCGGAGTGAACGGGGCCTCGAAGCTCACATTCAGCAAGCCGGTGAGGCCGATGAACTCGCCGCTGTCCTTGCGCTGCAACGCCCACAGGCCAAAACCGTACTCGGCAAAATGGCCGCGAATACGCCCGATCAGCGCGGCACTTTCCAGGCGGCTCAAGGTGGCCGGGAAATACCGCATCACCTGCGGGTCGGCGCACATGCGCGCAAACTCCGGCAAGTCGGCATCGCTCCATTGGCGCAGCACCAGGCGTGCGCTTTCCAATTGCAGTATCGGCTCCATTGGTCCCCCTCCCTTGCCATGTGCGTGAGTGTAACGCGCTGTTAAGATCCGTCGCTGGTTCCCGTCAGAAATCGCCATGCCCTTGCCATTGATCTACCACGACGACTACAGCCCCGAGTTCCCGGCAGACCACCGCTTCCCCATGGATAAATTCCGCCTGTTGCGTGACCATCTGGTGGAGAGCGGCCTGACACGGGACAGCCAACTGCTGCGCCCGGAACTCTGCCCCGCCGAGATTCTGGCCCTGGCCCATGAACCTGGGTATATCGAACGCTACATGAGCGGCGAGTTGTCGCGCGAAGACCAACGGCGCCTTGGCCTGCCTTGGAGCGAAGCCCTGGCCCGACGCACCGTGCGCGCGGTGGGCGGTTCGTTGCTGGCCGCCGAGCAGGCCCTGGAACACGGCCTGGCCTGCCACCTGGCCGGCGGCACCCACCACGCCCACTACGATTACCCGGCGGGTTTCTGCATCTTCAATGACCTGGCCGTGATCAGCCATTACCTGCTGGCCAGCGGGCGGGTCAACCGGGTGCTGATCTTCGACTGCGACGTGCACCAGGGCGACGGCACCGCACGCATCCTCCACGACACCCCGGATGCAATCACCGTGTCCCTGCACTGCGAAAAGAACTTCCCCGCGCGCAAGGCGCAAAGCGACTGGGACATCCCGCTGCCGATGGGCATGGGCGACGCGGACTACCTCAAGGTGGTCGACGATGCCCTCAACTACCTGCTGCCGCTGTATCAGCCCGACCTGGTGCTGTATGACGCCGGCGTGGATGTACACAAGGACGACGCCCTCGGCTACCTCAAGCTGACAGACCAAGGCGTCGCCGCCCGCGATGAAAGCGTGATGCGCCACTGCCTGGGCCGCGATATTCCGGTGGTCGGGGTGATCGGCGGCGGCTACAGCAAAGACCGTCCTGCCCTGGCCCGTCGCCACGGGATCCTGCACCACAGCGCGCAGCGCGTCTGGACGTCATCAGGCTGTCATTGAGTTATGCGCGTTACCCACAATCGCTGTGGAACTGCCTGTGGATAACCTGAGTGAAAGCCCCTGCAGGCCATAAGCCGCCTGGCCTGCAGAAGGCTGTATGTTTTTTGATCAGGCAGCATGAGCATCCTCGGGTAGAATGCTCGGCCTACTTTGCCGAACCGCAGTTATCCCCATGCCCCAGACTCAAACCCCATCTCAACACGTCATCATCATCGGCGGCGGCCCGGCGGGGCTGATGGCTGCCGAAGTGTTGAGCCAGGCCGGGATCCGGGTCGACCTGTACGACGGTATGCCCTCGGTAGGCCGCAAGTTCCTGCTGGCGGGCGTGGGCGGCATGAACATCACCCATTCCGAACCGTACCCGGCGTTTCTGGCGCGCTATGCCGAACGGGCGCCGTGCATGGCGCCGTTGCTGCGTCAGTTCGGTGCCGAAGCGTTGTGCGAATGGATACACGGGCTGGGGATTGAAACCTTTGTCGGCAGCTCCGGCCGGGTGTTTCCTACTGACATGAAAGCCGCCCCGCTGCTGCGGGCCTGGCTCAAGCGCCTGCGCGACCAGGGCGTAGTTATCCACACCCGCCATCGCTGGCTGGGCTGGAATGCCGACGGCAGCCTGCTTATCCACAGCCCCGAGGGCGACAAAAGCGTACGCGGTGATGCGGTGTTGCTGGCCTTGGGCGGCGGCAGTTGGTCGCGCTTGGGCTCGGATGGGGCGTGGCTGAAGTTGCTGGAAGACAAAGGCGTGCCTTACGCGGCGTTGCAACCGAGCAACTGTGGCTTCGAGGTGTCGGCCTGGAGCGAGTTGATGGTCAGTAAATTCGCCGGGGCACCGCTGAAAAACGTCGCCATTGGCCTGGCAGACGACAAGCCACGGCTGGGGGAATGTGTGGTCACCGCCACGGGCATCGAAGGCAGCCTGATCTATGCGTTGTCGGCACCGATTCGTGAGGCGATCAACCGGGATGGATCGGCCACAGTGCACATTGACCTGTTGCCGAGTAAGCCACTGGACAAGGTGATCGCAGCGCTGAGCAAGCCGCGCGGCTCGCGCTCGATGAGCAAGCATTTGCACAGTCAGTTGGGACTGGATGGGGTGAAGGCGGCGCTTTTGCGCGAGCTGGCACCGGCGGAGCACTTCAATGATCCGGCGCAGCTGGCGGTGGATATCAAGGCGCTGCCGCTGACGCTGGTGAAAACCCGGCCAATGGATGAAGCCATCAGTACCGCAGGCGGCGTGCCGTTTGAGGCGCTGGATGAACGCTTGATGATCAAGCAATTGCCGGGCGTTTTTTGCGCAGGCGAGATGCTGGACTGGGAAGCGCCGACGGGCGGGTATTTGCTGACGGGGTGTTTTGCCAGCGGGCAGGCGGCAGGGCGCGGTGTTCTTGAGTGGTTGAGGCCGGCCACCCCGGCATGACCCACTCACCCCATCACCGCCCGGCAGCAAAGTTACCTCTGACTCAACTGGCCGTTAGATCGGGATAGGCACGTTTAAAAGCTGTTACTTGCTTCTGCAGGAAAGCATCCTCTTCAGGCAGTAAAATTTTCAGATTTTCTATATAACCTGAATACGCACTGAAGAGTCTGGAAGGATCGCCGTGTTTCAAATCGCTCCATTCCTGCTTGAAGGCGTAGCTGAGTTTCTGGCCCTCTTCCTGACTGGTATAAAGCATATCCTGTAGATACTTATCCAATGGCGCCCTTATCTCAGGACTGATCGAATAATTAGCCTCATACAACGACATCAACTCTCTGAACGAATGGATTGCCTGCCCATACTCGCCGCGCGCCGCATGGTCTTCAACCCGGGACCTTAATTCGGCCACACGCAACTCTACCTGCTTGAAAGCTTTCTCGTCAGCAGCCTTGCCTTTCTTGATTTCGCCGTCTACAACAACGCCGCCGATAATGCCCGCCGCCGCCAGGACCGGCAAAACAAAAGGTACTAAAAACACAGCCATATCTACATCTCCATCTAAGTTCGTCATTCAGAAATCAGTTTCTGACTCAACCTCAGTGGAAATGAAGCATTTTAAGTTCCAGCACTTAAACACGGCGACAATTACAAAAAATATCCAAATCACAAGCAATAACTCATCAAGGATGACGAGGCACAACTTGACGCGAGCGGAATTGCTCCGCTCACGGTAGTCACTATGCGTTTACATGATAACCAACAAGCCCTACTTCTTTTTCCGCGGCCCGGTGTTAAACACGGGCACCTTACGCACTGGCTTGATCGAAGGCTCGACCGGCGTCGCCTCCCCGCTGTCCACCCACTTGCCCAGGTTGCGCTTGCCACCACCGCCGCCCGAAGCCTTGGGTTTCTTCGGCTTTTTCGGCTTCTTCACCACCTGACCAGTGGCATCGGTATCCGGCACACGGTGCTCCGGTTCGAAGTCCTGCTCCATCTTCCGGGTCAACGTCTGACGGGTCAGCATCTCGATGGCCGACAGCATGTTCACTTCATCGGCGCACACCAGGGAAATCGCCTCACCGGTGTTGCCCGCACGACCGGTACGGCCGATGCGGTGGATGTAGTCCTCGGCCACGATCGGCAGGTCAAAGTTGACCACCAGCGGCAAGTCTTCGATATCCAGGCCACGGGCCGCCACGTCGGTGGCCACCAGGATCTGCACGTCGCTGCTCTTGAAGCGATCCAGCGCACGCTGGCGCGTGGCTTGTGGCTTGTCGCCGTGAATCCCGTCGGCATTGATGCCCAGGCCCTGGAGTTTTTCCACCAGCGCGTCCACACCGTTACGGGTCTTGGCGAACACCAGCACCTGCTTCCAGCGGCCCTTGCGCATCAGGTGCACAAACAGCTCGGCCTTGCGCTTCTTGTCCACCGGCACCACCCATTGCTTGACGGTGTTGGCGGCGACGTTGCGCGGGCTGACTTCGACGGTCAGCGGGTCGTTGAGCATCTGCCCGGCCAACTGGCGGATCTCGTCGGAGAAGGTTGCGGAGAACAGCAAGGTCTGGCGTTTTTTCGGCAGCATGCGGTAGATGTTCGCCAGTTCTTCGGAGAAGCCCAGGTCGAGCATGCGGTCGGCTTCATCCAGCACCAGGGTTTGCAGCTGGTTGAGCTTCAGCGCGTTCTGGCGGAACAGGTCGATCAGGCGGCCAGGGGTGGCGACCAGCACATCAACGCCTTTGCGCAGCTTCATCATCTGCGGGTTGATGCTCACGCCGCCGTACACGGCGTAAGTGGTCAGCGGCACGTTTTGGGCGTACTCGGCGACGCTCGCATGAACCTGCTCGGCCAGTTCGCGGGTCGGGCACAGGATCAGCGCGCGCACCGAGTTGGCGCTGACTTTCGGCCCTTCCATGGTCAGCAGTTGCAGCAGCGGCACGGCGAAACCGGCGGTCTTGCCGGTGCCGGTCTGGGCCGCAGCCATCAGGTCACGGCCTGCCAGCACCGCCGGAATGGCTTGCGCCTGCACCGGCGTCGGGGTCTGGTAGCCAAGCGTCTCAAGGGCGCGCAGCAAGGGTTCGATCAGGCCAAGTGTGGCGAAAGTCATGGAAATACCGTAGGAAAAAGTCAGCGCAAGGTCGCAATGCGCGGCAGTTTACCTTATTTCCGGTTTTGGCTTTCGCCACTGTGGCAGGCTGATCAGCAGCACCGCGCTGATAATCACCAACATCGCCAGGGCTTCCTCCGTGCCGATGGTCTCACCGACAAACACAATCCCGAGCAACACCGCCACCGCCGGGTTGACGTAGGCATAGCTGGTGGCCGCCGCCGGGCGTACGTGCTTGAGCAGGTACATATAGGCATTGAAGGCGATGATCGAGCCGAACACGGTCAAGTACGCCAGGGCCAGCCAGCCTTCCAGCGGCGGCATGGCTTGCAGGTGTTCGCCGCTGACGGCACTGAGCAACAGCAGCACGAAACCGGCGATCAGCATCTCCGCCGCACTGGCCATCGCGCCTTGAGGCAGCGGCAAATGCTTGCTCCACACCGAACCAAAGGCCCAGGCCGCCGCCGCAAAGATCAGCAAGGCCGCACCGGTGGGGCTCGATTGCAGGTTGGAGCCCATATTGAGCATGGCGATACCGATAATCCCCAGCACCACCCCGGCCCATTCCAGACGGGTATTGCGCGTGCCCCAGAAATAACCACAGAGCAAGGTGAACAACGGCACCGTCGCCACCGCCAACGCGGCAACCCCGGACGCCACGCCCGTATGTTCGGCCACACTGACCGCACCGTTGCCGAAGGTCAGCAGCAAAATGCCGATCTTCGCGGCAGCCTTCCACTGCACCCACGTCGGCGCCGGCGCCCCGCGCCAGCGCAGGAAGGCATACATCAGCGCACCCGCTGTCATAAAGCGAATCCCCGCCAGCAACAGCGGCGGCCAGTACTCCACACCAATGCGAATCACCAGGTAGGTAGACCCCCAGATCACGTACAACGCAAAAAAGGCGGCGATCAACGGTAAGGGAAAGCGACGTGGGCCAGGCATTGGGCAGCTCTGTGGCAGGACAAGGGAGCGTTATTTTAGAAATCCCCGGCCGTAAACATAAGTTACAAAACCTGTTTAAAGCGCCAGTACACTTTTCAAAACATGGTTATCAAGGCTATAAACCGTGCTTTCGAAAGCTATGCATTCCCGGAGCCTTATCATGGACAAATACGACCGTATGCTTCTCAGCGCCCTGCTGGAAGACGGCCGCGCGTCCTACGCGCAACTGGCGCGCACCGTGAACCTGTCCGCACCCGCCGTGGCTGAGCGAGTGGCGAAACTGGAAGCCAGTGGTGTGATTACCGGGTATCAGGCCAAGGTCGACCTGTCGAAGGTGGGGTTGCCGATCCAGTGCGTGATTGAGTTGCGGTTGACCAATCATGGGAGCCAGAAGGTTTACGACGCGCTGTCGGAAATTCCCGAGTTGACTGAATGCCATCGGGTGACGGGCGATCCGTGCGTGATCATGCAGGCGGCGGTGGGCTCGATGCCGGAGCTGGAGAACCTGATCAATCGGGTGGCGAAATTCGGGTTCAGCAAGACCTCGATCATCTTGTCGAGCGCGATAGAGCGGCGGGTGCCGTTGGGGCAGTTGGAGGGGAATGGGAAGAGTGGCAACTGAACACGCCGCTCTGCAGCTCGTTCCCACGCTCTGCGTGGGAACGCATCCGGTGACGCTCTGCGTCACGACTTCAAGAGCGGACGCAGAGCGTCCAGGGCGGCATTCCCACGCGGAGCGTGGGAACGTTCGCCATAGTTGACCGAGTTGCCTGAAACACCCTCGCTCAACTGTGGGAGCTGGCTTGCCTGCGATGACGTCAGTAGCTTCACTGATTCGAAGGTGGTGGTGGATCGGTCGCTGGACTGCTTACAGCCTCAATAACACCGCAAAACTAATGGGGGAGCGGGCTTGCTCGCGAATGCGGTGTGTCAGTCAGCGCATGTGTTTGCTGATACTCCGTATTCGCGAGCAAGCCCGCTCCCACATTTGGATCTTCGTCGTGTTGAAGATGGAGTTCTGCTCAAGCGACTTAGAACCCGCGATGCTTCTTCAGATGATCATTGATCTTCGCCGCCGGAACCTTCTGCAAGCTGCACAGCAATTCGTGTGACAACTCCCGCAACCCGTGGGTGCGACGCAGTTCCTCGGCCAGATGCGCGGTAAGGTTCGCCGCCATCTCCGCGTCCGCCATCGCCCGGTGAGCCTTGCCGGTGTGGGGCAGTTGGGCAAACGAGGTCAGGGTACCCAGCTTGTGGTTCGGCGCCGCCGGCATCAAGCGTCGCGCCAGCAATAGCGAACAGGCAAACTTCTGCAAACGCGTACGCCGGATCAACCCCAGCTCGAAATCCCAGAACTTCTGGTCAAACGCGGCGTTGTGGGCCAGCAGCGGCGTGGTGCCGACAAACTCGTTCACCTCGTTCATCACCCGCTCCGCCGACGGTGCGGTGCGCAGCATGGCGTTGCTGATGCCGGTCAGTTGCTCGATAAACCCCGGCACACGCACACCAGCGTTCATCAGGCTCTGGTAGCGCTCCACGATCTGGCCCTGCTCCAGGATGACCACGGCGATTTCCGTGGCCCGGCAGCTGCTGCTCGGCTGGATGCCGGTGGTTTCAAAGTCGATGACCGCTATACGTTCCAAACCTGTTCCAACTCCGTCAAAAATCTATTTAAGCAGCAACGCGCCTTCAATCGGCACGTAGCGGCTGGCGGCGCGTATCAATGAGTTGGCCGTCAGCCCCGGCACGCCGTAGGCCACGGCTTCGACGCCGTGCTTGCTGATGATGCGGTCCAGCAGCATGTCGAAATCACCGTCGCCGGAGGCCAGCACCACTTCGTCGACATGGGCGGCGGCGTCCATGATGTCGATGGTGATGCCCACGTCCCAGTCGCCCTTGGCCGAGCCGTCGCTGCGCTGGATGTAAGGCTTGAGCTTCACGGTAAAACCCAGGTTGCGCAGGATCTGCTGGAACTGCTGTTGCTTGCTGTCGCCACGGTCGATGGCATAGGCATACGCCTCGACAATCTGCCCGCGCTGGCTGATATCAGCCCACAGGGCGGCGTAGTTGAAGTGACAGCCGTACGCCTGGCGCACGGTGTAGTAGAGGTTTTGTACATCGGCGAACACGGCTATCTTTTTCACCGCAAATCCTCATGACACGCGCATGGACCCCGGACTCAAAGGCCCGGAAAGGTTGCCAGTATGCCAGCCACAAGGGAGTTTCCGAGAAAAATCAGCCCGGGGCGACGAAGCGCCCCGGTTGAGTGTGGGTCAGACGAAGGAATCGTCGTCGCCAAAGGAGGAGGAGTCGTCGGAATAGTCGTTGTCGGCGAAGCTGTCGGAGGCGTTGTCGCTGCCCCAGCTGTCGTTGCCGGCATATTTCTGGTCGTCGTTGCCCCAGTTGCCGTTGTCGCTGGCCGGGGCCGGCTCTTCGCGGATGATCTCTTCAACCACTTGCGGTTGTTGCGAGTTGTGGCTGAACAGGCTGCTGATGCCTTCTGCCAGCATCACACCACCGGCCACGCCAGCTGCGGTTTTCAGGGCGCCGCCGAGGAAACCGCTGCCAATCGGCGCTGCGGGTGCCTGTTGTGGCTGCTGATAGTTCTGCTGGGGAGCACCGTAGTTCTGCTGCGGCGCAGGTTGCCCGCCAAACGACGGACGCGCTGGTTCACGCCAGCCACCGCCCGACGACGCAGGTGCGCTCTGGGTCGGCTGCGGGTCACGGGAACCGCCGCCGAAAATGCTCGACAGGAAACCGCCACTGCTCGGTGCAGGCTGCGCCGCCTGGGACCTGGCCTGTTGCAGTTGGTCCTGCAACTCCTGGATCTGCTGGGCCTGCTGCTTGTTCTGCGCATCGAGGCTCTTGATCGCGTGCTCTTGCACCAGAATCGACTGGGTCATGTAGTACGCAGCGGCCGGTTGGCGAGTGACGTGTTCCTTGATCCGCGCTTCAGCCTGGGCGTCGCGGGGGGCTGAGTCCGTTTCGGCTTGCTGCAACCGTGAAAACAGTCCGTCGATCAGGGTTTGTTCTTCGCTGTTCATGGCGACCTCGTTAGATTGCCGGTAGAAATCTTCGCCTTGCGCACGATGTGCAAGGTACAACCCAGTTATGGGGCTGTTGCTGATTGTTTCAATGGTCTTTACGCAAGGTTTACGTTTGCTTGCATCTGCTCATGATCGGTTAAAGTAACGCCCTTGCTTTTCGGCCTGTGAAGACCCTGATGAATCCGTTAGACGTATTGCGCGACTCCTTCTTCTTTTTCAAGCGCAACCTGGGCGCCATCGTGCAGTTGTGCCTGCCACTGGTGATCCTCGAAGCCCTGCTGCAACAGGTGCTCGACCACACGCTCGGCCCAGATGCGTTTCCCGGTTACAGCGTGGTGATCGGGCTGCTGGTGTACCCGCTGTACACCGGCGCACTGATCCTGTTCCTCGACGCCCGCACCCGGGGAGAATCGCCGCGCACCCTGGATGTGCTGGCCATGGCCCTGACCCTGTGGCCGCGCTTTGCCCTGCTGACGGCAATCAGCACGCTGCTGATCCTGCTGGGCCTGTCGCTGTATTTCCTGCCCGGCCTGTGGCTGATGGTGGTGCTGGCTTTCGCCGAATACCTGCTGGTGCTGCGGGGCATGTCGGCGCTGTCGGCCATGAAGGAAAGCCTGCGCCTGACCCGTGGGCATTTCTGGCGGATCCTGGTGTGCCTGCTGTGCGTGATGACCCCGCTGTGGTTGCTCAAGGGCGCCAGCGTGGCCGTCTATCCGGACCCGAACCCGCTGCTGGGCCTGCTGATCGACAGCGCACAAAGCTTCCTGCAACTGTTCACCAGCGTGGTGTTGTTCCGCCTGTTCATGTTGATTGGTGGCGACGCCGACGCGCGGTGATATGCTCCGGGCCTGTCCTGCAACGCCATAAGCCGAGCCGATGACCCGACTACTGCGCATTACCTTGGTGGGCCTGCTGATCCTCGCGGCCCTGCTGACCGGCTTGATCTACAGCCTGACCTGGCGCCCTGCCGACAAGGAAACCCTGCCCATCCGCTGCGTCGCGCCCCGTGCGCCGACCCTGCTGCCTGGGCAGGCGCTAAAGGTCATGACCTGGAACGTGCAGTACCTGGCGGGCAAGAACTACGTGTTCTGGTACGACACCCCGGACGGCAGCGGCCCGGACGACCGCCCGACCGTTGAAGACATGGCTTCAAGCCTCGACGAAGTGGCGCGGGTGATCCGCGACGAGCAGCCCGACATCCTGCTGTTGCAGGAAGTCGACGAAGGCGCCAAGCCTTCCAGCTACCAGGACCAACTGGCCTTGCTCCAGGAACGCCTGGCCGACCTCTACCCGTGCAGCGCCCAGGCCTTCGACTGGAAAGCCGACTTCGTGCCCGACCTGCATATCTTCGGCAGCGTCGGCCGCAAGCTGGTGACCATGAGCCGCTACCAGATCGAACACGCCGAGCGCCTGCAATTGCCGGTGGCACGCGCCAACCTGATCAGCCGTCAGTTCCAGCCCAAGCCCGCGTTATTGCTGACCTACCTGCCGTTGAGCGATGGCGGCCAGTTGGCCGTGCTCAATACTCGCCTGGACGGCGCGGCCCCCGGGCACAACGCCGTGCTGGAACAGGTGCAGGCGACCGTCAAGCTGGTGGATAAATTCGAGAGCCGCGGCACGCCATGGCTGATGGGTGGGGATTTCAACCTGTTGCCGCTCGGGCAATTCCTGCGCCTGGACCCCGGCAAGCGCGGGCAATACTCGCCGGACAGTGAGCTGCACCTGCTGTGGGAAAAGTACCCGATGATCCCGAGCAACAGCCAATCCAGCGGGATTGACCGGGACAAGTGGCTGACGTATTTCCCGAATGACCCAACCGTAGAGGGGCCTGATCGTACGCTGGATTACCTGTTCCACAGCTCGCGCATCAAGAAGGTTGAGAGCAAGGTGCGCCAGAGCGATACGGTGCGTATCTCCAATCATTTGCCGGTGATTGCGCGGTTCCTGTTGCCCGCCGCGCAGTAAGCCACGCGGCGAAACAGTGTGGGAGCCGGGCTTGCCCGCGATGCAGGCACCTCGGTCTATCCGACAGACCGAGGTGATGCCATCGCAGGCAAGCCAGCTCCCACATTAGATCTGCGATGTACTTACTTTCTCGGCTTGATCCGGGCAGTCGGTTCAGCAATCAACGGATCATCCGGCCAGTAATGGCCCGCATCGCAATTCAGTTCTATACATTGACACCGTATAATCCATGAAAACCGTGGCTTGCCCATACGACCCATTGACACTGGTTGACTGTCAACCTTTTGGTGAGTGATTGACGCACTACCCCTTCCAGTGGAGACACATTGACAGCCAAAAACCTCCTGCCAGCCCAGCCTCTCGCCAAGGATTGACACCACTACGATCAGCACATCGCAGGCATTCACCAAGACGCCTCGCTAACCCCAGTGGAGAAGCTTGCCAAGTAGGTTGGTGACTGAGGCACTAATGATGTGGCAGGAAATGTGAATGGCGCCCTCGCCACTCTGGATGACAACATCAATGCAGTTCGCGACGGCTTCTCTAAACTGGCTGCTGCAATCGTGAAACCTTAGTATGAGAATTTGCCTTAAAGACCAGCCGTTGAATCTCATTCACCCCCGAGACAAGCATGAAATCAACTGAAAACAAAGTAAAATTCAAATACGAGTATTTTTTAAAAATTGCCGCACTCGGGCAATTTCCGATTGTCGAAATTAACAAAAATGACTACACAAACATTGCTCATGCTCGAGAAACCCTTACTGCTGCATTAAACATCGAAGAAAGCTACGACCTTGCACTAGGAAACTTCTTAGATCTAGAAAAAGAGCTGTTGATGCTCACCGTGGAAAAGGTTGTCGACCACAGATTCGATTATCACAGGGCCTATGACTTAAACTCGTCGCTCAACCGCAGAATAGTAAACTTTATACTATCTGGTAAAAATTATACCGAACTAATAGCCAGCAAAGCCTCAAAATGCGCCAGAGATGAAGCCGAAATTGAATCAGCGTTAAAAAAACTTACCAACAAACATTACGACGAAAACCTAGACTATCGGCTAATGGAGGCACTGAGAAACCATGTGAGCCATAGCGGTGTCGCTGTACACCTGGTTGACAATCCCGACCGATGGACTGTAGACGAAAACAAACAAGCCCAACATCTTGTATTTAATATTGGAATCTACGCCCTCAAGGCACGCCTTGCCGAAAATAGCGGCTTCAAAAAATCAGTTCTAAATGAACTTCCAGAAAAAATTGATCTAAAAAAAGCTGCAAGGTCATATATGGGAGCAATTAGCAACATCCAAGATGAAGCTAGGAAGCTCGTCAAAACCACAATAAACGCTGCAAGAGCAACCATAACTGGTCACTTAGAAAAATATGCAGCGCTAAATGATGGGAATTCCTTTGCAGTAGGTGCCTACAGTTCCACACTACATGAAGCGGGTGCAAAACCAATAATGTTACTTCTCGAATGGGACGATGTCAGAATCGAACTGGAAAGAAAAAACCAATCGATTTCCAATGTGGAAAAGCGCTATGTCAGCAGCGCAATATGCCCGAGCTAAAAGCCGATTATGCCGGTTGCAATTGCGACTCCACCTATGGCGCTCAGCGAACCCGGACAATGAGCTATTGACTGGTGAAAATGCCCTCGGAAGGCACGGACAGTTTGGGTACACTCAGGGATGAGTGAGAGCCCTAGGTCAAGGAATGCGAGAGGTAACCCAGTGTCTGAGTATTCAAGTGCCCGAGTGGGCAGCCAATTTCCGTTAAAGCTAGGTGAGATTTTCCATCGATCACCGGATGGTCGCATTCAACCTCGCAGCGGATTCGTCGAAGATTTGATCTGTCGAGTCCAAATTATGAATGTCCAAAATACCACTCTGAATCTCGACCCTACCCCGATAGTCGAGGCTCTGAGAGCGCAAGCGGATGATGATCGCCTAGATACGCTTCTCGATGGCTATCAAACCCTTGTTCTTCATTATGGCGATTATTGCGAAACGAATGACCCGCATTACCTTAGAGACATCAGCCTTGAAGCAAAAAAAAGTGTTTCGCGCTTTGCCGGCGCTCTCCAGAGGCAGCTGGACGTAATTGACCCAAGCAACTGGTTCCAGCTGGAAGAGAGGATTAAGCCTCTAGACGCCATTTGCGATGCGTACATAAAATTGTTTGCGCTTCATTTTTTTGCGAAAACCACTCTCCATCCACAGACAAAGTCGAACGCCTACAGTTTACAACCGCAGATCCGAGAAGCCATCGAAATGCTGCGACGTAAGCTCCAGGACACTCTGCTTCCTGGCGGAAATACGCAAGACTCAGTTTTGCTGGAAGCGTTTCTGTTGAAAGACAGTAACCGCTTCGAACACTATGCGCACTACGACGGCAGGTATTGCTCTATCCAAGGAGTGCAACGATTCGTTCAGCTAGCCAACTGCAATTCCGAGTATCGATCATCAATCCTTATTGAAAAGCCACACGCAGGCAGAGAGCACAGAAAATTCGCTGACAAGCTCATTCAACTGATCGAAAAATTCGAGACTCTATCTCAGGTGACTAGCTTCATTGAAACAGTAGATGAGGAAAGGATGCTGCCTGATCTACTTGCTGACCTAAGTCGCCCCTTAAAATAGCGGTTGCGGTGGCAGGGCAGACGAATCCGAGCGGCGGCAAATACTTTTCGTATTATGAGATGAGCATATGTTTGACCCTGATGATATCGACCCGGACTACGTATCGTTCCTCTGGAGTGTGTACCATTGCCGACAGAATCCGTCTGCGGAAGATTATTTAAATTTCGCCAGACAAGATCTTGCAGACGGAACCAGTCCTAGGTATCTAATCAATGCTTTATCAAATGCGAAGCGAGCGCTTCACATGAGGATGGAAGATGTCTGTCTTGGTTTTGGCGCGGTCTCACTTAGAAACTTAAGAAACTTTCACGCGCTATCAAATTATTTAAAAAAATGCGGACTACCGTCACTAACTGTCCTTGAGAAACTTAATAAAGCAAGAAACGACACTGAGCATGATTTTTCCATTCCAGAGCAGGAGATGGTAGAGATCTATATTGACGTTGCCCATTTATTTTTGAGCGCCACGGACAGATGGTCTGGAAGGCATCCCTGCGACATCGAGGTAGATAAAAAAAATGAAGCCGGCGATAGGCGTTTGCGACTGATTAACTTCAATTGGAAAACAGGAAGCGTAACACTAAGAATCAGTGGCAAAGACAGCAAGCACCACGAATTCCCCCACAGCGTGACCTACACAAATAAAGAACCTGAGTTCTTCAAGTGGGTAACCTTCGCTACTAAAAACAGTACCTAATTAGGGGCTAAGGGCCGTGAAGTGCACGCCCTCTCTACCACGTACAAAACCTACTACTGGAGCATAGCAGTGTTAGAAGATGCTACCCGGAAATCAACCGACTGAATTCTTGTAAACTACTGCGTCCGCCCTCGCGAAAAGTAGCGACTACTTCTCGGCTATTCAGTTTAGTCAGTTCCCAAACCGCCCCGCTCGCTCCGCTTTAATCACATCAGTAGTCCGGATCAAATGACTATCGCCGAACCACCCGTATTGGGTCTTTTATTTGGTGGCAAACAAGCCTTACCGCTGTGCTGACTGCTGACATGCGCCCCCCACGGGCTCATTACTTGCAGTCGCCCAGTCTCGCCCGTGCCAGGCATTGTGTACCGGGAGGTAATCGGGTTAGCTCCCGGCTAAATGCTCTCGCATTACAGTGCAGAAATGCGCTTCCCAAGAGATGTGAGCACTGAGTGAAGGTTCTGCAGGCCTTGGATCGAGAATATTTCAACAGACGTATCTGCTCTGTAGAGGTATTCAGCCAAGATCAGGCCGTACTGAGCCTTGGTAGGTAGGGAGCTCAATCCCAGGCTGTTCTGAGCAACCTCCAGGCTGTCTTTCCCCACGAGCGTTTCCAGCGCCATTTCTTCGAATGAGGTGTCGATATCTGCTAGGGTGATCACCATCTGCTCGGGCAGGATCCATTCTTCTCGGTAGCGATCTCGGGCTTTTCGCCCTTCCTTATCGTCGTCGAGCAGAACGATGAATTTCTCACCGCGCCCCATGAGCAAGCTGATCAGGTTACCTGACGCGCTTGAGCCGACACCTGGAATTAGGTTGAACCCCAGTTTACCTCCACTCCGTAATGCTGCTGCTTTGAGCGCGTAGTAGTCCGAGATCCCTTCCAAAATCACGCAAGGTGAAGTCCCTACGATTTCAGGTGCGACATACTGCAGACGGTCAATCACTGGCTGGAAGTAGTGTGTACGGGTAGGGAAGGAGTTCAGGTATTGCTTGTACTTGATCGCGTTCACTTCAGCAGGCGTGAAGTCGAGATCATAGTCCTCATCATCACCCTGACCTGCCGGACGGTTCTCGATGATGTAAGCCCCAGACAGCCACTTCGGGTTCACCATGTGGTGGCTGTGGGTTGAGTAGATGATCTTATCGCCGCTAGCCGCCATCTTCTCGAAGTAACCCAGCAGCTCTGCCTGCGCGCGGGAATGCAGGTTTGCAGCAGGCTCGTCAAAGACGTAGATTTTATGCTGGTTTTCACGTTCGAGCTTGAAGCCCGTGAGCAGCAAGAATGTGAAGAACCATCTGAAGCCGATCGATCGCTCGGCGATCTTGTAAGTCGTATCGCGGTTACTCACGACAAACGACACGACTGCAGTGGGGTTATCAACGCCGCCGACTGTCCACTTGAGGTCGACCCGTTTTGCTGTGGCATTGCGTGAAAGAACGCGCCGCCAACCGCCAATCACTTCAGCTGAAAGCGCGTTAGAGACCTGTTGAAAGACATTATCAATCTGGCCTTTTACTGCGCTTCGCTGAAATTTCTCGTACCAATCAGCACCGTTAGCGGCCCGATATGCCTCGATAGGTCTGCTCACATCCCGGCCAACATCGTAGCCAGCGAATTTTATGATGCGCTCGACAATCTCCCGATAATGCCTCTTCTCGTACCCCTCATAATCATTGGATGCGAGCGAAATCTGCTCAGGCACATTGATCAAAAACGTCGGAAAATACGCGACCTTGGGTATCGATGCCTCGATCAAATCAGCCGTTCGCTTCCACAGATTTTCGTCTTCGTCGTCCGGCTGGGCGTAAATCTCAAATTCGCCCTCTCCCCCCAGCCTTACCCTGAAATCGAACCCTAGGCTAGCAATCCTGGATTTTGGCTCGCTGTTTTCAAAGCTGAATTCCCTTGCGATCTTGAAGGGCTTTGCTAATGCCTCAGTGTCTACTTCCAATCCAGCACGCCGCACCAGGGCTTTGATCGACTCCAGATCATGCGCTTCAAGCTCAACGGTCGCAGCGATCGATACGGTGCCAGTAAATGCGCCTTTCTTGCTGGCGGGGATGAAGGTGAACTGATCTTTGTTTTCTGGACTGAAGAAGTAGAGCCTTGAAACCGAGCGGTCGCTGCTCACAAATTGCGAGATGGCTTCCAATATCGTGGTTTTGCCACTTTCATTCAGTCCAATGAGTGTCACGACTGGGTTGTCCAATCGCCCTGCCAGCTCAACTCGTGTACTAACAATCCCTTTGTAATTCTTTATCTCAAAATCGAGGATTTTCGACATCAGCGCACACGACCTTGTGTTGGCACGAATCGGAGCACAGCCAGGGCTAAATCTGGCCGGTTTGAACCTGTGGATAGTGCCCTGCCGCTCGGACGCGGGCTATTGGCAAATTGGATCCGGCAGGGGTAGAGTGCTGGCACTCTAGCATTAAGCCGACCGCTGTCAACTGGCCTAGATTTGACGCCAGGCCACTGTTGCGTTGGTTCACACAGGGAAGATGGGGAACGTTATGTCAGGTTCTGACGGAAGGCTTTTTAGAGATTACACAGCCGGTGCTCCAACCGAGACCGCCTGCGATACGCTGTACCTGCAGACCCAGCTTGCTTCTCCAAAGCCCGAGGTCGTGAGCGAGATCGAAGTCGGGCATACGCTTGGAATTGGCCTTGGTGAAATCGACGGCAACGTCGTCGCCTGCGCATTTTGGAACAGGCATATTGCCGGCGGTATTGCATCTCCCAAGGTTATTCGGCTGATCGCCTGCATCCAAAGTGGTACGAACTATTCAGCAATAGTTACGGCAAAAATGGGTGCTCAGATCTCCATCAAAATCTCGCCGATCAAGGAGGAGTGATTTTGATCAGACTGACTGGCGGTGTGTATTACGAGCAGTGCATGTGTCCCCTATGGCAAGAGCTGTTTGGCTCAGGCGGTCGAGCTGCCACGGCGATAGCGCGCCTTGGCGGGCACGTGGCCCTGGACACATATGCGGATTGCACGGCAGAGGCCATTCTTCGCCAAAGAGCAGTGCTGGAAGGCTTTAGTGTTGTATCCCATGCTATTAACCAGAGCTTGCATTTCCGGTACACCCATGGTCTTGCCAAGCCGTCGATCCAGCCGGTACCAGAGACCTCTTCGACGACCCTTCAAATCACTGCCGAAAATGTGGTTCGCTTCGGACTGCTCGAAGGTGACTGCGTCGTCGATGCCCGCAATGCCGTTTACGACCCACAGAGCTCCCGGCACCCTGTCCCCTTTCACGAGAATGGCTCCAAGGCCGAGCGGCTTGCGCTTGTCCTGAACAGAAGTGAAGCCGAAGCGCTACATGGCAGTGACGAATTGAGTGCAGCCGATTTGGCGCGGGCACTATCGAAGTCACAGAGCGCCGAGATCGTCATCATCAAGATGGGCCCTGCTGGCGCCCTGCTGTTCCATGACGGCCAATCGCACCACATCCCCTCCTTCGTGACGTCGCAGGTGTGGAAGATCGGTTCAGGCGATGTGTTCGTCGCGAGCTTCGCGCACTTTTGGCTCGAAGAGGGACTTACGCCCCTTGAGGCCGCCATGCAGGCCTCACGTGCCACGGCGTACTACTGCGAGACGAAGGGCTTTGCCTCCAAAGCGGAACTGGAGACCTATCACCCTGCCGCCGCCAGCCTGCCGAAGAAATCCAGAACAGGTAGGCCTCCTCTGGTCTACCTCGCCGGCCCTTTCTTCTCGCTGGCACAGCTCTGGCTCGTCGAGGAAGCCCGCGCCCGGCTTTTGGAAATGGGGTTGAACGTATTTTCCCCTGTCCATGACGTTGGCCACGGGCCTGCGGATGAAGTCGTGCAGAAGGATCTCGATGCGATCCACGAGTGCGATCTCATGCTCGCGATCGGGGATGGCCTCGACGCCGGGACGATCTATGAAATCGGCTACGCGCGCGCACTTAAGAAGCCCGTCATCATGTACGTGGAGAATGAGTCGGAAGAGGATCAGAAGATGATGGCCGGCTCCGGCTGCACGCTGACCAAGGACTTCGTCACCGCCATTTACCAAACCGCATGGAAGGCAACTGAACTATGAAGCGCGCCCTTCTTTTATCAGGCGGTATGGATTCACTCGCAGTCGCCTGGTGGCTGCGCCCTGAAATCGGCATCACGCTGAACTATGGGCAACTCGCCGCTCAGGCTGAGATCTGCGCCTCAAAGGCCATCTGCGAGCAGCTCCAGATTGAGCACCATGTCATCTCTATCGACTGCCGATCGGTCGGCTCCGGCGACATGGCCGGAGGCAAGGCTGATGCCCATGCACCTGCCAGTGACTGGTGGCCATACCGAAACCAGATGCTCGTCACTCTGGCGGCCATGAAAGCCATCAGCCTCGGCGTGAACAAGCTCTACCTGGGTACCGTGAAATCCGATGGTTCCCACCGCGATGGCACTCCGGAGTTCATCGCTGCCATCAATCAGCTGATGGTCATTCAGGAGGGTGAAATGACCGTTGAGGCGCCTGCGATCGAGTTGAGCACCACCGAGTTGGTAAGAACTGCTGGCGTGCCCTCCTCTATCCTGGCCTGGGCTCACAGCTGCCACAAATCGAGCGTGCCGTGCGGCAACTGCAGAGGCTGCAACAAGTACTTCGAGGTCTGGCACGAGATCGAACATGGAATGGATCAAGCTCGGTAGCCCGACGGTAAGAGCTGAACATGGCTACTATCAGCCCTTCACCTGGCCTGATGGAACATTCCATGCGCTGCCCGAGATAGAGGATGTCGGCGACAAAGGCATCCTCAATCTACTCGACCATAGGCGCACCAGGCGAACGTTCAATGCTTTGAGTGAAGGCCAGCTGGGCCAGTTGCTGTGGCGCTGTGCACGAACGCAGGCCATTGCCGAATCGGACTATGGCTTCGACCTAGAATTGCGGCCGGCGCCATCTGCCGGCGCCATCCACCCTATCCATATCCTGGTTCACCTTCCAGGCGCCTCGAACTGGCTCCGCTACGATAGTCGCCGGCACGGTCTTGTCGAGATATCAGGATCAGTGGAGGCCTTTGCAGGATTGGAAGAACAGAGCCATGACGCTCTGCCCACAGAGCAGGCAACGCGGTTGCTCCTAGTGGCGGAGCCCGGTAAGACCCGTGCCAAATACCAGCACGGTGAAAGCCTGATCTGGCGAGACGCTGGAGCACTCTTGGCGGTCATGGCCGTGATTGCTGAAGCCTTGGACTACTCGTTTTGCCCGTTAGGGATTACGGGTGAACCGTGGGCTGGTCGACTCGCACCTGCAGGTGTTCTCACTGGGGTTGGTGTTGCACTCGTTGGCGGGCGGACGCCACAGCACTAGGCGGCTTTCAAACCAGCCTGGTTCAGCAGTCCGTGGACGACGGTAGGCGCAGACATCATCTGGTACCACATCAGCGCGTCGAGCTTGGAGGGTCGAACGTCAATCGCTTTGCTGAGCGCAAGAAACTCAGCTTCGAGCTTCAGGTAGTGGCGCTCCACGGTGAGGCCGGGGGTGAAGAAGCCAGTCAACGCCCCTGCACGCAAAATGTGGATATCCAAGATGGCGACATCATCTGCATCAAGCCAGTTGCGAGCAATCCACGAAGCAGTCTTGTAGCCAATGCCCGGCAGCTCCAGCAGCCAGTCCCGAAGGGCCCGGCCAGAATGAAGAGGAACACCCCCTAAGGCCAAAGCTGCAAGCGCCGAATGAAGGTAACGCGCCTTTTGTTTGGCAAAGCGGTAGCGCACTGAGCGGCTGCCGATTTTCAGTGGGATGGTCAGCCACTCTTGCAGTTGTTCCTCACTGGGCACCTCAGCGTCAAAAGTACCGAGGTTTCTCAGGTGAGCGAAGGCCGCCAGTCCGACGTTCGCCGGGATACCATGGCCACCCAGCAGGCACGCCCCGACCTCTTCAGCTAGGGTGGCGCCAAGCTTATAGTTGAGCGGCTCGGGCTCTTGTTCGTTTGCCCAGACCTGATAGGCCCAGTACGCCGGAGTCGGGAATGCTTCGATCAAGCCCCATGAAATACCAGGGAGCACTTCGCTCATAGCATCAGGGAAATCGCGGCTGTAGATCTTGGAGTCTACGAACACAACACCGTTCTGCATTACCGGGCCTCCTGTACGGAGCCATAGGTTTGCGTGATCCAGCGCAAGAAATCGTTGCGCTCTACTGGATCCATCGCATTGACACGATCGCGGAGTCGGGAATGGCGACGGGCAATGGTCTGTCGCTCGCGAAACGTGTCACCTAAATAACGACTGTCGTGAAGCTCTTGTGGGGCAGCGTAGTTCATCCAGACGCATTCTTCCCTGAGATCCGTGTGCGTCTTCGCCATGAACGTCACCTTCCTCCATCCTTGGAGCGTTTCGTTGTAGAGAGCATTGTCGTAACCGGAAATCATCACCTTACACGGGGCACTGCTAAGTGTACGAAGCAGCTCCTCGTGCTGGCCCAGGTCATACTCGAAACGGTAGATTTTGGAGCGACGACGAGTCTCCGTGACATACGGAGGATCAGCATAGATCAGTTCGCTGCCTTCAAACTCAAAGCCGCCCAAGAATCTCGAAGCATCGCCCTGGACAAGCTCAAGACCCTGGACGTCAAGTGTGGCCCAGGTCTGATGAACAGCAGGATCTATATCCACGCCAATGTTTCGAGCTGCGGTTTTTTTGTGGCGCATTACCGCGCCCGCTCCCAAGTGCGTCTCAATGTAGGTCTGATGCGGAGGCATCAGGTTTATCAAGCGCTGGTAGCACTTGCCTTTCCCGCCTGGATATCTCATACGTCCATCATCGTCAGATGTGACGATGATGTCAATAAATACTACCGATTAGGGTGATGAGCGAGCGGCAGGATTGCGAGTGCAACTGTGCCACCCTTGGGCCCTCTATCCAGGCCGCCTTTCGGGGAGGGCTTCTTCGATGAACTGTAACCGTCCGGCCAGCACCCTCTCCTGACAGCCCTCCAAATTGGCCAAGATAGTGGACACCATTTTTTAGTGGACACTATCTTGGATACAGTTGCCCCAGCCCGTCGAGCCGGTCGCCGCCCCAACTTTCCGCTGGACTTTAAACGCCAAGTCGTCGAGGCCACCTTCCAGCCTGGCGCCTCCGTGTCATTGATCGCTCGCGAACATGACGTCAATGCCAATCTGGTCTTTCGCTGGCGGCAGCAATACCAAGAAGGGCTATTCGGCCCGGTCAGCCAGAGTGCTTCGTTTTTGCCAGTCCAGGTGATCGAGGCGCCAATGGATCTGCCGCCAGTCTTCCAGCCACAGGCAGAGTGTCATTCCGAGATCGCAGTTGAGGTAGGAAAAGCCAAGTTGCGTATCACCGGAGCACCAGACCCGCAGACGCTGCAACTCGTCTTGCAGCAGTTAGTGCGATGATTGCCCCTCCCGCTGGAACCCGTATCTGGATCGCCGCTGGCGTCACGGACATGCGTCGTGGCTTCGACGGTTTGGCGGCCATGGTGCAGACTCAACTGGAAGCCGATCCCTTCTCCGGTCAGATCTTCGCCTTTCGCGGACGGCGTGGTGACCGGATCAAACTGTTGTGGTGGGATGGCGACGGCTTGTGCCTGTTTTGCAAACGGTTGGAGCAAGGACGCTTTGTCTGGCCGCAAGCAACCAGCGGCAGCGTGTCGCTGACGACCGCGCAGTTGTCGATGCTGTTGGAGGGCATTGATTGGCGCCGGCCAATTCGTACAGCACCCGTCCTCGCGGTCTGACTTGCCGCGCTGAAAAAATCCCCAGTAATATTCGGGCATGACCCTCGTGACCGACTCCCTGCCGAATGATCTTCAAGCCTTGAAGGCGCTGATCGCTGCCCAGCACGCAGAGATTGAGCGCTTGAAGATGATGATCGCCAAGCTGCGTCGTACGCAGTTCGGTCGCAGCTCCGAGCAACTGGAAGCGATGATCGACCAGCTCCAGTTGAGCCTTGATGAGCTGCAAATCAGCCAAGCCGAAATGACACCTCCAGTCGAGCCGGCACCTCGCGCAGTTTCGCGCCGTAAACCATTGCCTGAACACCTACCTCGCGAAACCCACGTTCATCAGCCCGAGTCGCAATGCACTGGCTGCGGTGGGACGCTTCGCCATTTAGGTGAGGATGTGTCCGAAGTGCTGGAGTACGTTCCGGCACGTTTCAAAGTCATTCGCCATGTCCGTCCGAAGTGGGTTTGCCGCTGCTGCGAGCACTTCGCCCAGGTGCCGGCACCGAGTCGCCCGATCGCCCGAGGTCTTGCCGGCCCAGGGTTGTTGGCCCATGTGCTGGTCTCGAAGTTTGTCGATCATTTGCCGTTGTATCGGCAGTCCGAGATCTACGCCCGTGAGGGCGTGGAGCTGGAGCGCTCAACCCTGGCCGACTGGGTTGGCCAGAGCAGTCAGTTGCTGCGACCACTGATCAACGCCCTTGAGCACCACGTCATGAGCGGACACAAAGTCCATGCCGACGACACGCCGATTGGCGTGCTCGCGCCGGGCAACGGCAAGACCAAATCGGCGCGCCTGTGGACGTACGTGCGGGACGACCGACCTACGGGGGACGCGACACCGGCGGCGGTCTGGTTTGCCTACTCGCCGGATCGCAAGGGGCAACATCCCCGCGCGCATCTCAAGCGCTTCAGCGGGATCTTGCAGGCGGACGGCTATGCCGGTTTTGCTCAACTATATGCCACGGGCACCATTGAGGAAGCGGCGTGTTGGGCTCACGCCCGGCGCAAGTTTTACGAGGTCTACAAAGACCTGGCTTCACCACTTGCCGCCGAGGCGCTGCAACGGATTGCGGCCCTGTATGCCATCGAAAGCGAGATTCGAGGGCAACCGCCCAACCTGCGAAAAGTGGTTCGGCAAAGCCGAGCCAGTCCGCTGCTGGAACAACTCCACGCGTGGCTCAACCAGACGCTGACTCAACTGTCGAAAAAATCGGCATTGGGCGGTGCGATTCTCTATGCCCTCAATCGGTGGCAGGCCTTGGTGCGCTATTGCGATGACGGGCGAATTGAGATCGACAACAACGCTGCCGAACGCGCGCTACGTGCTGTCGCGCTAGGCAGAAAAAATTATCTGTTCGTCGGTTCCAACGCCGGCGGCGAACGAGCGGCTGCGATTTACAGCCTGGTGGGTTCAGCCAAACTCAACGACCTGAACCCGCAAGCCTATTTGACACACGTGCTGGAGCGCATCGCCGACCACCCGATCAATCGGGTCGACGAACTGCTGCCCTGGAACGTTTCTCTCGCCTCCACGGAACTCTGCGAGGCCGCCTGATCCATGGTCAAAACTGTTCGCTTGCCAAAACCCGAACCTGATTTGTTGCTACTGCACATTGAATTGAAGTGGATCGAACCTGCCATCTGGCGCCGTGTGGCGGTGCCCGAGAACATCACCTTAGGCAAATTGCACGCGGTGATCCAGATCGCAATGGGCTGGCACGATGACCATCTGCATGAGTTTGAAATAGCTGGTGAGAGTTACGGTATTCCCGACTCCGATGGATGGGGGCCTCCCGTGAACTCGGAGACCCGCAAGACTCTGATCAAAGCGTTGAACGGGAAAAGGACATTCCGCTAGGTCTATGACTTTGGCGATGGCTGGGATCACCGGATCAAAGTCGGAAAGAGAAATCCGATGCCCACTCCGTAGGACATTGAGTCGAAATCCAATCACGATGTTCTCATTGGAAGGGTCTGCAACAGATGTCGATTAAGCTCCTGGCCCACGCCGAACGCCTCTTGGACGCTTACGATAGTCAATCCTTGATGCTTGGAGGCCCAATCTTCTGCCGCTGGGATAGATGCGAAGAAATGCACATGGCAACAGAAGGACTGACGAACGTCGGCCGCCTCCTGCGGCAATACCAGTGACACTGCCACGTCGGCAGGTTCAACAGCCTGTATCTCGCTGGGTGAAACCGTAAGCGAAACGGGTGCTCCAGTTGCAGCGCAATGCGACGAGACGCGAGCTGTACGGCCGATTAACGCCGGGAGCATCAGGGTGTCCAGCGCGCACCAGGCATACAGCCGGCGGTTGTCAATTTCCAAGACATGCGACGTCTCGCGCAAGGTGAGGACATAGCCGATGATGTTCCCATCGTTGTCGTATTCGGTACTGGTGGCTTGTTCGAGCACAGCCGCCACTTGCTCAGCGGGCCAGCCAAGAGTCCTGGCAAGCGTAGTTCGCGAAATCGGGCGTCCCTTGGCAAGTTCACCCAGTAGCGCGACCAAGAACTCCGCAAAACCTTTGGGCCGGTTGGTCGGGGTGAGACGTTCGGCGATCTCGGTAATGTAGCGGGCAAATTTCATGGTGCTCTCCATTCATCCAGCGCAGCAGGACAATTGCTTTACGTCCTTGGTGAAAGTCTGCGCCGCGAGCTTCAGGCCCTCGACCATGGTTAGGTAGGGGAACAACTGGTCGGCCAGCTCCTGCACGGTCATGCGGTTGCGAATAGCCAGCACCGCCGTCTGAATCAGCTCGCCCGCTTCCGGGGCCACCGCCTGCACGCCGAGCAACCGACCAGAACCCGCTTCGGCGACCAGCTTGATGAACCCTCGCGTGTCGAAGTTGGCCAGCGCACGCGGCACGTTGTCCAGGCTCAGCGTGCGACTGTCGGTTTCGAGGCCTGCGCGCTGTGCTTCCGCTTCGCTGTAACCGACGGTGGCCACCTGCGGATCGGTGAACACCACCGCCGGCATGGCATCGAGATTAAGCGTAGCTTCGCCGCCGGTCATGTTGATCGCCGCACGGGTGCCAGCCGCCGCCGCGACGTAGACGAACTGCGGCTGGTTGGTGCAGTCGCCGGCTGCATAGATATCCACTGCGCTACTGCGCATGCCCTGATCGATCTGAATGGCGCCGCGTTCATCCAACAGTACACCCGCCGCTTCCAGGTTCAGGCTTTGGGTGTTGGGCGTGCGGCCGGTGGCGACGAACAGTTGGTCGGCGCGCAGTTCACCGTGGTTGGTGGTCAGTACGAATTCGCCGTTGGCGTGGGTCACCTGACTGGCTTGTGTCTGCTCAAGCACGTCGATGCCCTCCATGCGGAAGGCTGCGGTCAGCGCCTCGCCGATGGCCGGATCTTCGCGGAAGAACAGCGAGTTGCGCGCCAGGATGGTGACGCGGCTACCCAGCCGGGCAAAGGCTTGCGCCAGCTCCAAGGCCACCACGGATGAGCCGATCACGGCGAGCCGTTGCGGAATACTGGCGCTGGCCAGTGCCTCCTCCGAGGTCCAATAGGGGGTGTCTTGCAGCCCGCGAATCGGCGGCACGGCCGCACCGGCGCCGGTAGCGATCAGGCAGCGGTCGAACGCGACTTCGCGCCCGCCCCCCTCGACCAGTTCGACGCTGAGCGTGTGGCCGTCCTGGAAGCGAGCGGTGCCACGCAGCACGGTGATGGCTGGTGTGCTCTCCAGAATGCCTTCGTACTTGGCGTGACGCAGTTCGTCGACAAGGCCTTGCTGTTGCGCGAGCAGCCGCTCGCGCAGGACGGTCGGCGGCGTGGCGGGCATTCCGTCATCGAACGGACTCTCGCGGCGCAAATGAGCCACATGCGCGGCGCGAATCATGATTTTCGACGGCACGCAGCCGACGTTGACGCAAGTGCCGCCGATGGTGCCGCGCTCGATCAGAGTGACGCGGGCGCCGGCTTCCACCGCCTTCAAGGCGGCCGCCATTGCCGCACCGCCGCTGCCTATGACTGCAATGTGTAGCGCGTCGCCGTTTTTGCCGACCTCGGTGTCGCTGCGCAACCAGCCCAGCGCCTTATCGAGCTGGCCGGGGCGCGGTTGTAGCGAGGCGACTTCGAACGACGCTTGATACCCAAGGGCCTCGACGGCGGCTTGCATTTGTTCACGGCTGACAGCCGCGTCGGCCGTCATTTCGGCCTTCCCACCGGCGTAGGAGACGTCCGCCCGGTGCACGCCGGAGATTCCCTCCAGAGCATCTCTGACGCGGTCGGCACAGGAGGCGCAGGTCATACCGTGGATTCGCAGTGTGGTCATAGCGTTTACTTCCTCAAATGGGTCTCTTTGCGGCATTACTGTTTTGGCTGTGGTGGGCAGGCACCCGGGGCGCAACGGGGGTGGGCG
>NZ_JBYSWF010000077.1:0-29221 GCF_058780865.1 Pseudomonas sp. GP01-A4 | reverse complement strand
GGCTTGCTCGCGAAAAACCTGAGAGCGCCGCGTTCATCCAGAATACCCACGTCATCGTTAACGACCTTCGCGAGCAAGCCCGCTCCCACATTTGGACCGTGCCCGCTTTAGCTTTTGATTTTGCTCTTCAACACTCAAGCCGGCCGGTAGGCCGCTGTGCTCTTGCTGTTGATCCTGGGCGCCCCGTTAAACCACGCTGGCCGAACGCAGGCTTCGGAACCCCGCAATAAGTTATCCGGCTATTGTTACTTCACCTGCCCGCCACACACCGGCCACTTATCAATAAGCACACTTGATATTGCAACTTCCCCCAACCTTCTATCTGAACAAACTCTGAACCAGTAACAATTTAAGTCATTAAACGTTGACATCCGGCAACTGCCTGAGTAAATTCCCCGTGCCTGCAACTCAGGGCCATTTTTCAACCTCACAAAAGAAGCCAATGGACACAGTATCTAGTCGTTGTCCGATCACCGTGAATGCGGCGAATCGGGCGCCAAACCCAGAAAAAATGACGGGACTCGCCTTTCCGGCCGAGTAAGCTGCGCTAGAGCCTGACGCTCCAACGTAACTGCCTCACCGGATGCCAGTCCGGTCCCGAGGTGTGTTATGACCTTTCAACTGATTGTTTTACCTGATCTGCGTACGCTGGCTAACGCCCTGCGTGCCAAATTGTGCCGCGAGCCCGTAGGTTTTTCTCCTACCCGCAGCACCTTTGTGACCTCATCCCCCCGCGTGTGCCCGACTCCCCGGGCACACTGGCGTATCTGCCCCACCACCGGCCACCTGGTCCAGCAATGGGATCACGCCGACCCTCAAGACCCACAGAGACGGGACGTTTCCAGCCTGGTCGCGCAAGCGAGCCTGATGCTGAGCCTCTACGTGGACGCTCGCGCGGCATAAGCCAGCTGGAAACAGCAACTTCCTGATTATCCGTTAATTGATTAGCTGGAGTTCTCTATGGACGAAGCCAGTAGTAGCCCGCTGCGCGCTAGTTAACTAACGCGCTGTTAGCGGGCCCATAGAAAGTTACCCAACACCTTATTTAAACCGATCGCGAAGTCAGCGACTCGGCATGCTTTCGCTCGCCTGTCATCAGGTAAGTACCGGGTATGTTTTGTCGAAAAATTGGCGACAGGAGTACACACAATGAGCGCAGTAAAAAACCCGAAACTGCACAAGAAAAACGGCACGGATACCGACACCAAGCTGTCGATGCGTGCCGCCCGCGAAGCCCAGAACGGCCTCTCGGCAACCCTCGCCAATGTCCGGGCAACTAAGGATGGCCTGACCGAACTGGATGCCTCTGCTCGCCTGCAACGTGAAGGCTACAACGAGGTGGCCCACGACAAGCCGCCTCACGCCATCGTGCAATTCCTCCAGGCCCTGAACAACCCGTTCATCTACGTGCTGCTGACCCTCGGCGCCATCAGTTTCTTCACTGACTACTGGCTGCCACTGCAGGCCGGTGAAGAAGCCGACCTGACCAAGGTCATCATTATCATGACCATGGTCATGCTCAGCAGCCTGCTGCGCTTCTGGCAGGAGCATCGTTCGGCCAAGTCCGCCGAGGCCTTGAAGGCCATGGTGCGCACCACCGCCACGGTGTTGCGTCGCGAGCAAGTGGGCTCCAAGCCGACCCTGCGGGAAGTGCCGATGCGCGACCTGGTGGCCGGCGATATCGTGCAACTGTCTGCCGGCGACATGATCCCGGCCGACATCCGCCTGATCGAGTCCCGTGACCTGTTCATCAGCCAGGCCGTGCTGACCGGCGAAGCCTTGCCGGTAGAGAAGTACGACACCCTCGGGGATGTGACGCAAAAATCCGCCACGTCCACGGCGGCCGACCAGGGCAACCTGCTGGACCTGCCGAACATCTGTTTCATGGGCACCAACGTGGTCAGCGGCCGGGCGAAAGCCGTGGTGGTTGCCACCGGCCCGCGCACCTACTTTGGCTCGTTGGCCAAGGCGATTGTCGGCTCCCGGGTGCAAACCGCATTTGACCGCGGGGTGAACAGCGTCAGCTGGCTGTTGATCCGCTTCATGCTGGTAATGACGCCGATCGTGTTCTTCCTCAACGGCTTCTCCAAGGGTGACTGGAGCGACGCGTTGCTGTTCGCCCTGGCAGTGGCGGTAGGCCTCACCCCGGAAATGCTGCCGATGATCGTCAGCGCCAACCTGGCCAAGGGTGCAACCGCCATGGCCAAGCGCAAGGTGGTGGTCAAGCGCCTCAACGCGATCCAGAACTTCGGTTCGATGGACGTGCTGTGCACCGACAAGACCGGCACCCTGACCCAGGACAAGATCATCCTCGAGCACCACGTCAACGCCTTTGGCAACCGTGATGATTCGGTGCTGACCCTCGCCTGGCTCAACAGCCATCACCAGAGCGGCATGAAGAACCTGATGGACCAGGCGGTCGTACAGTTCTCCGAGCAGAATCCGAAGTTCCAGGTGCCGTTTGCCTACAGCAAGGTGGATGAGTTGCCGTTCGACTTTATTCGCCGTCGCCTGTCGATCGTGGTCAAGGACGCGCAAAACGATCACCTGCTGGTGTGCAAGGGTGCGGTCGAGGAGATGCTGAGCATTTCCACCCACGTGATGGAAGGCGACGTGGCCGTCGAGCTGGATGATCGGCGTCGCAACGAGTTGCTGGCGATTGCCCAGGACTACAACGAAGACGGCTTCCGGGTGCTGGTGCTGGCCACCCGCAACATTCCCCATGCACTCGCCCGCAAGCAGTACACCACGGCCGATGAGCGCAACCTGGTGATCCGTGGCTTCCTGACCTTCCTTGATCCACCAAAGGAAACCGCTGGCCCGGCGATCGCTGCCCTGCGCGAAATTGGCGTGGCGGTCAAAGTGCTCACCGGCGACAACGCCATCGTCACCAGCAAGATCTGCCGCCAGGTCGGCCTTGAGCCAGGCGTACCGTTGCTGGGGACGGAAATCGAAGCGATGGACGACGCCACCCTCAAGCTGCGGGTCGAGGAGCGCACGGTGTTCGCCAAGCTGACGCCGCTGCAGAAGTCGCGGGTGCTCAAGACCTTGCAGTCCAACGGCCACACCGTGGGCTTCCTCGGCGACGGCATCAACGACGCTCCGGCCTTGCGGGATGCCGACGTGGGCATCTCGGTGGACAGCGCGACGGACATTGCCAAGGAATCCGCCGACATCATCCTGCTGGAAAAGAGCCTGATGGTGCTGGAAGAAGGCGTGCTGAAAGGCCGCGAGACCTTCGGCAATATCATGAAGTACCTGAACATGACCGCCAGTTCCAACTTCGGCAACGTGTTCTCGGTGCTGGTGGCCAGTGCATTCATCCCGTTCCTGCCAATGCTGTCGATCCACCTGCTGCTGCAAAACCTGATGTACGACATCTCCCAGCTGGCCTTGCCGTGGGACAAGATGGACAAGGAATACCTGGCCAAGCCACGCAAGTGGGACGCGAAAAACATTGGCCGCTTCATGATCTGGATCGGGCCGACCTCGTCGATCTTCGACATGACCACCTTTGCCCTGATGTGGTACGTGTTCTCGGCCAACAGCGTGGAAATGCAGACCCTGTTCCAGTCCGGCTGGTTCATCGAGGGGCTGCTCTCGCAAACCCTGGTGGTGCACATGCTGCGCACCCGCAAGATCCCGTTCTTCCAGAGCAACGCCGCATGGCCGGTGATGATGATGACCTGCATCGTGATCGGGCTGGGCATCTACGTACCGTTCTCGCCGCTGGGCGCGATGGTTGGCCTGGAGCCGCTGCCACTGGCGTACTTCCCATGGCTGGTGGGCACCCTGGTCGCCTACTGCTGCGTGGCACAACTGATGAAAACCCTCTACATCCGCCGCTTCAAGCAGTGGTACTGATCAACCGCCCCTGAAAGCGCTGGCTATCGGTAGATAGCCAGTGCACGCGGAGACAGACAATGAACACACTTATGAGCTACCTCGACAACGCTGCTCGCGCGCTGCTGGTGTACGGCCTCGCCCAGGCGGCCAAGGCGGTGATGGTGCTGGGCGTACGGCTGTACGCGCGCAACGTGCTCAGCGCCGTGGAAATGCGCTTCATGCTGGGGTTTTCCAGCACCTTAAACAGTACGTGCATCCGCTTGCTGCGCCCGCGTCGATAAATGGCAATACGCACTACAAGGAAAGATCACCATGCGCATCTTGATCTGTGCAGGTCGTCATTACGCCGATACAAAAATGTCTCGCCAGGTGCTGGACGCCTACCACCGCCTGCGCCCGGTGCAGGTATTGATCCACGGTGGCAGCCAGTTCCTGGGCAGCGACGTGGAAGACTGGGCCCGGGAAACCGGAGTGGATGTGGTGCGTTACCCACCCAACTGGCAACGCCATGGCAAGCAGGCCGAACGCCATCGCAACCAGTTCATGCTCACCGATAGCCGGCCCGACGTGATCATCGCGCTGCCCGGTGGCGACGACACCTCGGAACTGGTGAGCCAGGCCAGGGCCAGTGGCATCCATGTGCTGACTGTAGACAGCTGAATCAACCCTTATTGGAGTATCCAGGCATGAACGAAGAACCCCGTTGTAGCGGTACCCCGTTGCACACTTTTTTCTATTTGAAACACGGCGCGTCCCTGCCAAGTCCGGTCGGGGCGCGCCACCGGCTGTTGATCGAGGTTCACCATGTACAAGAAACACACCCCTGACGGTTTCGCCAAATACCGCAACCGCACCACCCACGTTACCTTCCATCCCCTGCCCGCCTCCAAGCTTCGGGCAGTGCGGCGCAACCTGATTTTCGTCGGCGTGACCGCGGGCATCATGCTGGTGCTCAGCCTGATGTCGAATGCCCATGCGGCAGGCGGCTCCTACGTGGTCGACGACGGCGCAATCAACGCCCCGGGCGAATGCAATGTCGACGCCTGGTTCACCGCCAACCGGCACGCGGGCTCAACCCACAGTGAAACCCTGGCGCCGGCCTGCACCTCCGCTGCCATTCCTTGGTTGCAGTGGACTGCCGCCGTGTCCCGGGCCAACCATGATGGCGACGGCGAAACCCAAGTGAATCCGCAGCTCAAGGCGCAGTTGTGGGCCCGGGAAGACCTGGGCCTGGAACTGGCCGCGTCTGCCGGCGTGCATTACGCGCTGAACCGCCGGCACTCATTTGATGGCGCGGACTTGAATGTGCCGTTTACCTGGCAGCCCATGGAGGCCCTGCGGCTTAACTTCAACGCCGGCTGGAGCCACGCTTATAACGACGGCGACCAGACCCATCGGCCGACCTGGGGCACCGGGTTTGAATACAGCCTGATGGACTCACTGACACTGATCGCCGAACGCTACGGCCAGCAAGGCGGCGACCAGGCGTGGCAAGCCGGGCCGAGGATGCATATCGGCAAGAATGTGGACGTGGACCTGGTGGTAGGACGCAGTTTGATCGGGGATCAGCATCAATGGCTCACGACGGGGGCCACACTGCGGTTCTAACCCGCAGACGATGATCCCAGTGGCGAGGGAGCTTGCTCCCGCTGGAGTGCGAAGCGCTCCCAAAATTTCCGGGGCCGCTACGCAGCCCAGCGGGAGCAAGCTCCCTCGCCACAGCAAGCTCCCTCGCCACAGGCTTGGTATGACCGTAATAGCGATTTAAACCTGCCCCTTGGCCTGCTGCTCCAGATGCACCTGCAACGCAGGATCAATCTTCAACTGCGCCGCCAGCTCATCCAGATAATTGCGCTCCGCGTCCCGCTGGTCATCCACCAGCAGCACACTGACCAGGTACACCTCCGACGCCACCGCCGGGTCGCCGGCAAACTCGGCAAAATCCGCCGCATTCAACGGTTTGGCCACCTCGGCATCCAGCCACGCCTGCAATTGCGGATCATCGGTGTGCTTGCCGATCTCGGCCGAGATCATCTGTTGCTCCCGCTCATCAATCTCGCCATCCGCCTTGGCTGCCGCGATCAATGCACGCAGCACGGCGTGGCTGTGTTCTTCGACCTGCGCGCCAGACAACTGGTCAACCGTCTGCAACGCCTGCTGCGGCGCCGACGCCTGTTGCCGCTGCCAGGCCTGATACGCCTGGAACGCCATCATCCCCAACGACGCCAGCGCCGCGTAGTTGGTGCCGCCGGTGCGCCCCTGAGGCGCCGCACGGGTTCCGCCGAGCATGCCGCCCAGGCCACCGAGCAAGCCACCAAGGCCGCCACCGCCGGAAGCCGAAGCAGCGCTGCCGCCCAGCAAACCGCCAAGCAAGCCGCCCAAACCACCGAGCCCGCCCTGAGACCCGGGTGCAGCGCCGCCCTGCTGGCTGGACGAGGCCTGGCCCGCCCGCAGCAATTGTTCCAGTAGATCGCCGGTATTCATGGTGTCACCCTCCCAGGGCGCAGAGTTCCAGATCAACAACAATAGCTGCGCTGCGCGAGAACACCATGACCGCCCGGCAGGCTCGCATTATCATGGCGACGCGCCCCCCATCGAGGAACCTCACGTGACCCGTACCGAGCAGATTGCCTTGATGGCGACCTATAACCAGTGGATGAACCGCAAGGTGTATGAAGCGGCCGGCGGCCTGAGCGACGAAGACTTGATTGCCGACCGTGGCGCGTTCTTCGGGTCGATCCTTGGCACGCTGAACCACCTCGCCCTGGGTGATCGCGTCTGGCTCAAGCGTTTCGCCGAGCATCCAGCAGGCTTTGCCGCGCTGGTACCGTTAGACGCGTTGGGGTTGCCGCCACGCCTGAATCAACTGGCCTTCGCCGATATCCGTGAACTGTCGGCCCACCGCGCCTGGCTCGACCAGCTCATCATCGACTGGGTGCAGTCGATCAGTGAGCCGGACCTGGATCAGCCCCTGCAGTACCACAACATGGCGGGCACGCCCATGAACAAGAATTTTCATGCACTGCTCGTACACTTCTTCAATCACCAGACCCACCACCGGGGCCAGGTGACAACGCTGCTGACCCAGGCCGGGCGCGACGTGGGCGACACCGACCTGCTGGCACTGATGGACTAGTTCAACCGCCGCTGTACTCGGCGTACGCCTGTATCAGCGCGGGGAAACTCTCCCTCTCCGGGAGCTGCGCAAAGCTGTGCTGTGCCGGGGTAGTCGCCCACGGCAGCTTTTCACTGGTCCAGGTTTCAATGAATGGCACATAACCGCTGGCGTCATCCAGCATGGTGGGACGCAGGTTGATCAGATCTTCCACGCCATTGGGGCGGGAAAACATCCAACTCATGCAATGGGGGCAGCAGTAGTGGCGGTCTACGCCATGCAACCCGCCGATCACCGGGTTGCCCTGGGTGATGGTGAATCCGTGGCTGGGGATCAGCGCGCTCAGCGAGAACGCGCTGGATGACATCTTCTGGCACCCGGTGCAGTGGCACGCCATGGTGATCAATGGTTTTTCGGTCACGGTAAAACGCACCCGGTCACAACGGCAGCCGCCTTCCTGGGACTCTTGATTGCTCATCTTCCACTCCAGTCACATTGTGTGTGTGACCGGAGGATAAACGAGCGGGTGCGTCGCGAACAGCGATGCCGGTTTCGTTACGGCACAAAGAAGTCCGTCGAAAATGCCAGGTCCTTTTGCGCTTCCAGTGCTGCCAGACGGTCGCTGAGCTGCTTGTGCATCACGGTGTAGGCGTCTGGCCCCAAGGCAATGCGCTTGGGCGCAGGGTGCTGGTCGACGCTGGCAAGCATGATCGCAACCATCTTGGCCGGGTCACCCGACGACACCGTCGTGCCGCCTTCGATCATCCGCCGTGCGTGGCTGGAAGGAGAACGGTCGTAGTCTTCCAGGCGTGGCGCCAGTTGCGCGCTGCGATAGCGAAAACCGGTGCGGGCGCTACCGGGTTCGATGAGGGTGCAGCCGATGTTGAAACAAGCCACTTCCTCGCCCAAGGCGTCGACAAAGCCTTCAATTCCCCACTTGCTCGCATGGTACAGCGAACCACCCGGGAAAACGGCCTGCCCGCCCATGGTGGACAGTTGCAGGATCCGCCCGCCACCCTGGGCCCTGAGGTGGGGCAGCGCGGCGCGCAACAATTGAATGGAACCCAGCAGGTTGGTACCCAATTGATGCTCGATCTGCTGATCGGTCATCTCTTCTGCGGCGCCGAAAAGGCCGTAGCCTGCGTTACTGACCACCACCTCAATGGACCCCAGCGCCTTGAATGCCTGATCGACCACCCGGCGAATCGCCGGGGTATCAGTCAGATCCAACTCGGCCAGCCACAGCCTTTCGCCATGAAGCGCTCGCAGGTCCGCCATGCTCGCCAAATCCCGGACCGTGCCCGCAACGCGCTCCCCCCGTGCCAATAATTGCTCGGTCATCTCGCGTCCAAAGCCACTGTTGGCTCCGGTGATCAACCAAGTGCGTGATGTCATGATCAAACCCTCTGTAGTGACGTTGGAGACCCCAGCATATCCATCCGACCTAGACGATGAATGCGCTAGACTCCAATTTTTATAAGCAATCGTCTAAATCATGACTGATCCATTTTCCGAGTTGCTCACCTTCATGCAAGCCCGCTCCGTGATGTCCGGCGGCCTGGTGGCGGGCGGACGCTGGGCGATCGCCTTTCCACCGGCTACCCAATTGAAGTTCTGGGGCGTGTTGCGAGGGACGTGCTGGCTGAAGATCAAAGGCGAAAGCACGCCCATTGCGGTAAACGAAGGCGATGTGTTTCTACTGTCGGCCGAAAGGCCCCATGTCATGGCCAGCGACCTGAGTGCAACACCGGTGGATTTGCAACAGATCCTCGACAAGCGAGTGGGTGCCCTGGCGTATCACGGCGATGGGGATGAGTTCTTCATGATTGGCGGCAAGGTGGAACTCAGCCCTGACTCCGAACACCTGCTACGTGCAGCACTGGCGCCCTTCATCCATTTGAATGCCAGGACCCATGCGCTCGAAACACTGCATTGGTTGCTCAATCAACTGGTGCGTGAACGGGAGCATGATCGTCCGGGTGCAGCAGTGGCCTCATCGCAACTGGCGCACCTGATGTTCATCGAAATTCTGCGTTTGCATTTCGAAACCGCACCGCCGCTGTCCGGCAGTTGGCTGCGCGCCATGACCGACAAACGCCTGGCGCCGGCGCTGCGCCTTATCCATGGCGAGCCGGGCGAAACCAGGCCGTTGGAGGTACTGGCCAAGGCGTGTGCAATGTCGCGAGCCAGCTTTGCGGCCTACTTCAAGGACGTCGCCGGGGTCTCGCCGATGGCCTACCTCACCCAGTGGCGCATGCGTCTGGCAGCGCGGGCGCTGGCTGAGGGCAAACGCTCGTTGATCGAGCTCGCGCTCTCGCTGGGCTACAACTCCCAGAGCGCATTCAGCCATGCCTTCAAACGTGAGATCGGCCGCTCGCCGTTGCATTACCAGCAGGCGCTACGGGTGTCGACGGAGGCGCAATACCCTCAAACGAACGCATGGAGCAGCGAACTGTCATAAAAGACAGAGCGGTGAACATCAGCCAATGGCTGCCCCGCCCTGCCCGCGCGCATCAGCAGATTACCGATGCGACGCATCCCCCAAGAAGGAGACGCTTACATGGTCATTCACTTCAAGGTCGCCGGGCATCTTGCCTGCGGTCATCACGGCAACAACCTCCCTTCCAGCACCGAGCTGAATCGGGTCAAGTGCCGTACCTGCCGTAACACCGAAGTCTTCAAGGAAACCCGTCGCACCCAACGCAACGCCGCTCGGCGTGCCGCACGCAAGTCCAAAACCGCCCATGCCGCCGGTGACTGGCGCAGCGCCTGGACCCAGCGCCTGACCGACCTGCCAGGCCGTCAGCGCCTGCCACGCGGGTTCCACGGCCAGCCATTCGTTTAAGTTACGCAGCCGGGGCACGACGGTAAGCGGCCAACAGCACGCCCATCGTCATCAACAACCCACCCGCCCCGCGATTGAAATGCTGCAAATGTGCGGGCCGCAGGCGACTGAGCAAGCGTGCCCCGCATACCGCGTAGAACATCATGATGCTGACATTGAGCACGCACAGCGCCAGCAACAGGCACGCGTACTGCGGCAGTTGCGCCTGGGTGCTGTCGACGAATTGCGGCAGGAATGCCGACATGAACAACAACGCCTTGGGATTGGAAATCGCCACCAGGAAACTGCGGGTGAAAATACTCGCCGAGCGGGTGCCGCCGTCCTCACCTTCGCCCACCGATGGCAACGCCGCCTGGGGTGATCGCAACATCTGCCAGCCGATCCAGATGAGGTACGCCGAACCGATCCATTTCAGCACCTGAAACAGCCCTTCGCTGGCCGCGAGCAGCAATCCCAGGCCACACGCCACCGCCGTTACCAGCAACGCGTCCGCCAACACCGCTCCGGCCATGCCCCAGAACGCCGCCCGCAAACCGTGGCGCGAACCGTTTTGCAGGGCCAGCAAAACCGTCGGGCCAGGTATCGCGATAATCGCGGCGCTCATCATGACGAACAGAAATAAGGTTGCCAGGGACATGACAGGTTCCTACGGGCTGATCAGCTGCGAATCATCCCACCATATCCTCTGTGTGGCGAGGGAGCTTGCTCCCGTTGGGTTGCGTAGCGGCCCCAAAATCCTGGGAGCGCTTCGCACTCCAGCGGGAGCAAGTTCCCTCGCCACCGTTTATGTATTGCTCAAGCGAGACCCAATAAAAAGCCCCGGATTGACCGAGGCTTTTGAGGTTCAAGCATCATTGGCCACCGGCCTCGACCTGGCCTTGTACCCCGGCAGCGCAGCGGCATACGCCAGCGCCTGCTCACGGGAACCGAAGGATGCCAGGCGATCAGCCTTGGTACAGACGCGCCACGGGCCGCTGTTGACCTGCACGATGTCATAACCGTTGAGATGCAGCTTGTTCAGCATGGGAGTGCTCATAGTCACCTCTCTCTCCAGAGATAATCCAGGTGTTTGCCCGGTCTACCATACACCCGCTGACGACGAGGCAGCCTACCGGACGTCGAGTCAGCGGTAGGCTGGCAACCCCCATCGCGCGAGGTCAAACGCCTCCAGGCTCAGCAGTCTTCCATCCGCATGCAGGAACTTCTCCTGCGGCATCGCCGGGTCCGGGATGGCCACGGCGTACATGCCGGCCGCCTTGGCCGCAGTGATACCGAATGGGGAATCCTCGAACACCAGGCATTCAGAGGGCGTCACTCCCAGTCGCTGGGCGGCCACCAGGAAGATGTCCGGCGCCGGCTTGGCAGCGCCTACCTGAGGGTCATCGGCGGTGACGATGGCATCGAACAAGCAGAACCAGTCGCGGTGCAAGGTGGTTTTCAGTTCGAAATAGTGCCGCGACGAACTGGTACCCACCGCAATCGGCACACCGTGGGCCGACAAATGCCGCACCAGCGCCTGGGCCCCGGCCATGGCCGCCGCCTGGGGAAACCGCGCATTCATCAATGGTGTGCGTTCCTGCAAGAACGTCTCGGGGCTCATCGGCAAGCCCACGGCCTGCACGATATAGCTGGCCAGTTCATAAGCCCCCAGGCCGATGGTGTTCTGCTTCATGCTCCAGTCAAACGTGCGGCCGTAGCGGTCGGCAATCAGCTGGGTGACTTCGGTGTAGATGCCTTCGGTGTCGAGCAGCAGGCCGTCCATGTCGAAGATCACGGCCTTGATCGGCGCGGGTAGCGGTGCATTCATCACGGTGTCCTCAGGTGCGCCCGGCGTAATGGTCGATCAAGCGGTTGAGCAAAATCGCCAGCACGATGATCACCCCGGTGATCGCCATCTGGTAGAACGAGCCCAGCCCCAGCAGGTTGAAGATATTGCGCAACACCTGCAGCAGCATCACCGCCACCGCCGTGCCTACCACGCTGCCGCGCCCGCCGAACAGGCTGGTGCCACCCAGCACCACGGCGGCAATTGCATCCAGTTCCAGGCCCTGGGCTGCGGTCGGTTGGCCGACGTGCAGGCGTGAGGTCATCAACAAGCCGGCGAATGCTGCCAGGCCGCCGCAGATGGCGAACACCGCAATCGTCACCGCCCGCACCGGCACGCCGGACAGCCGCGCAGCCTCCAGGTTGCCGCCGGTGGCCAGCACATACTCGCCAAACACCGTGTAGCGCAGCACCAGCCAGGCGATGACGGTGATCAGGATAAAGATCAGCCCCAGCACCGGAAACGCAATGCCAGCGCTGGGCCAGATGTCGATCATGGCCGAGCCGAACGAGGTGAAGCTGGCCGGCAATCCGCCAATCGGCGCACCGTCGGATGCCAGGAAGGTGGCCCCGCGCAGCGACACCAGCCCGGCCAGGGTGATGATAAAACTCGGCACCTTGCCAAACACCGTGAGGCTGCCCATCAAGGTGCCGATGGCCAGTCCCACCAGCAACGTGGCCGGCACTGCCAGCCAGCCGCTGACCTGCTGCTGCAGGAGCACCGCCACCAGGATGCCGCCGAAGGCACACAGGCTGCCCACCGACAGGTCGATATTGGCCGTAAGGATAACGAAGGTCATGCCGATGGCGATGATCCCGACAATCGCCCCCTGCTGGAACAGGTTGGCGATGTTGCCGAAGGTCAGGAAGTCGTCCGACAGGAACGTCGCCACCACCACCGCAAACAGGAAAATGAACACGAAGTTGTAGCGCATCACCCACTCCAGCACCGCACTGCGACGGCGGCTGGTGAGGGTGACGGGCTTATCGAAAACCGGGCTTGGGTTGCTTGCAATAGTCATGGTTCTACACTCGTTCTACCGATAAGGATGGCCTGGTCGATCTGGTCGCGACTGGCAGTCAAGGGGTCGAAACACAGCGCGTTGCGCCCCTCATGCATCACCCAGATGCGGTCGCAATTAACGTACAACTCGTCCAGCTCGCTGCTGGCGACCAGCACCGCCGCCCCTTCCTGCGCCAGGCTGCGGGCCAGGGCATAGAGATCGGCCTTGGCGCCGACATCCAGGCCACGACTGGGCTCGTCCAGCAGCAACAGGCGCGCGCCGTCGATCACCCACTTGGCCATGACCACCTTCTGTTGATTGCCGCCGGAGAGCTGGCGTACCGGTTGCTCAAGGTTGTCGAGCTTGGTCTGCAAGCGCTGCAGCACCGGGCCGGCGCGGTCCTTGGCCTGGCGATGGGAAAACCAGTTCAAGTGCCGGGTGTGCACCAGGCAGGCATTGCGGTAGATCGGCGCATCCAGCAGCAGGCCTTCGGTCTTGCGGTTTTCCGGCACCAACCCGACGCCCTGGCGGATCGCCTGGCGCGAGGTTTGCGGCTGATAAGGCTGGCCAAACAGTTCAACATCGCTGTCGTTGCGCCCCACGCCAAACAAGGCTTTGAGCAACGTGCTGCGCCCTGCCCCGTTAAGCCCGGCAAGCCCGACAATTTCGCCCTGGCGCACTTCCAGCCCCTGCACGTCCAGGCCCTGCTCGCCTTGCAGCCGGCGAATATTCAGCGCCAGGTTGTCCCGCGGCGCCTGACGCGGGCTGCGTTCCAGCAGGTCGCGGTGCTCGCCGACCACGGCGGCGATCAGCGCCTGGTCGTCGATCTGCGCCAGCTCGTGGGTTTGCAGGGTTCGCCCGGCACGCAGCACCGTGACCCGGTCGCCGATCTCGCGAATTTCATTCAAGCGGTGGCTGACATACAGCACCGCCACACCCGCCGCAGTGATCTCGCGAATCACCTGGAACACCCGCTTGAGTTCGGTCTCGTTCAGCGCCGCCGAAGGCTCATCCATCACCACCAGCCGGGCCTCACAGGTCAGTGCCCGGGCGATGGCCGCCAATTGCTGGTTGGCAATCGACAGGCTGCCCACCCGGTCGGAACTCGAGAAGTTGGCCCCGACCCGCAACAGTGCGGCCTTGGCCAACGCACTGCGCTTGCCCCGGGAAATAATCCCGAAGCGCTGGGGCGCATAGCCGAGCATCAGGTTCTCTTCGACGGTCATCTGCGGGATCAGGTCGAGCTCCTGATAGATCATCGCGATCCCGGCCTGGCGCGCCTGTTGCGGATTCTTCAGTTCCACCCGCCGGCCCGCCACCGACATCTCGCCGCCATCCGGGCGATGGGCGCCGGCGACGATTTTCAACAGGGTACTTTTGCCCGCGCCATTGGCACCCAGCAGGCAATGCACCTCACCGGGCCGAACGTCGAGGGAGGCATCGGTCAGCGCCACCACATTGGGCGGAAAACGCTTGCTGACATGACGGATATCCAGGGCCAACTCACTCATGATCCTGCTCCAGCAAATAGCGGGCGGTGGCCGCGTCGGTGGCCAGCACATTGACATAGCCGGCCTTGACGCTGGCGTGGACGATGCGGTGCTTTTGCGCGCCAACGCACACGGCAATGGACCAGGCCTTGTCGCGCAAGGCGGCCAACGGCAGGCCCAGGGTGCGGGCGTCGAGTTCGGGCATCACCGGTTCACCGTCCATGCCGATAAAGCGGCCCATGATGTCGCCGACGGCGCCCAGGCGTTCCAGCTCTTCGAGCAATGGCCGGTCGATGTAACCCGACTCCATCAACACCGAATGATCAGACAACTCCCCCAGGCTGAAACACGCCACCGGCGCCTGTTGCCCGAGGCGCAATACCTGGGCGATCACCGGGTCCTGCTCCAGCGCTTCGCGGGTATGCACATGCCCGAGAATCGCCGGCACCGGCAGCAACGTGGCCTGGCCACGGGCAGCCTGGGCGAAGCGCTCGGCGACGTTATGGCTGGACTCGCCCATCGAACGGGTATTGATCGCGCCGTTCAGCAGCACCACGTTGACCCCCTCGTTCCAGCGCGGCACCAGCCACTGGGCCATTTTGGTCAGGGTGCGGCCCCACGACACGCCGATCAGCGCCGGCATCGGCTGCAAGTTGCACAGGTAACGGGCGGCGGCTTGGGTCACCACGTTCAGCGCGGTGTCGGCATCTTCCACATCCAGCACCAATGCTTCACGCAGGCCGAAACGCCGTTGCAAAGCCACTTCCAGCTGCGGCAAGCGCGCCGAGCGGGCGACGATATCGATGCGCACCACCCCGCAATCCCGCGCCTCGCGCAGCAAGCGGCTGACTTGCCAGCGGGTCAGGCCGGTCTCCCGGGAGATATCGCTTTGGGTCTTTTCCAGGTCGTAATACAGCTTGGCCACCTGGACCATCAAGTCATCGCGCTGGGAATCGGCCGACAACCGCGTGGCAAACGTTTCTTCAGGATGGGCGCTCATGCTGCCGGCCTTACGCCGAGCGTGCGGTTCGCCGGTGGCTTGCAACTGATGGGCGCGACGCTGTCGGTGGCGGCGCGATAGCGGCCCAACAGCTCGATGTATTGCTCGTGGGCGTAAGGGTCGGGCTCGATCAGCCGGCCGATGGTGGTGAAGTCGGTAGCGGCTTCCTGCAAGGTGCCGAACTCGCCGAGGGCGCAGGCGGCAGCGGCGGCGGTGCCGATCAGGGTGAGGTTGTCGTGGGGCACCATTTCGAACGGCACACCGGTGGCATCCACCGTGGCCTGCAACCACAACGGGTTCTTCTGGAAACCACCGGCGGCGACCACCCGGGTGATCTCGATGCCCTCGGAGCGCCAGGTGTGAAAGATGTTCGCCGAGCCCAGGGCAATCGCTTCCACCGAGGCGCGGTACAGGTCATGCCGGTCATGGTTCAGCGACAGGCCCATGATCGCGCCGCGCATGTCCGGTGAGCGGTACGGTGTACGGTTGCCCATCCAGTAATCGAGCACCAGCAAGCCGGTGGAGCCGGGCTGCAGTTCTGCGGCCTGGCGGATCAGGCGCTGGTGCCCGGCATCGTCGAGGCCGAACATCTTTTGCGCCAGCCAGTTGAGGATCGAACCGGCGGAGACTTGCCCGCCTTCCATCAACCATTGGCCGTCGAGCAAGGCGCCGGGGTACGGGCCCCAGATGCCCGGTACGTCGATGCGTTGCGGGGTGTGCATCAGTTGCACCACCGAGGTACCGCCGATAAACAACAGCTCGCCGGCGCCAGTGGTACCGGCACTGAGCATCGCCATGTGGGCGTCGATTCCGCCCTGGGCCACCAGGGTGTCGCGGCTCAGGCCCAGATGATTGGCGGCATCGGCGCTCAATGGGCCGATCCGGCCACCGACCTTGATCACTTCCTGAGGGAGTTTTTGCGCCAGTTCAGGCACGCCGAGTTCGGCGTACAACTCCACCGGAAAACGCTGCTGCAGGGTGTCGTAATTCCACTTGCAACTGGCATTCAATTGGGAGGCGACCCAGCGCCCGGTCAACTGAAAGTTGATCCAGTCCACGGCCTCGCAAATACGCTCGGCGCGCTGGTAAACCTGAGGCTCGTGCTCGGCCAGCCACATGGCCTTGGGCACCAGCCATTCCACCGCGTCACCGCCCTGGTTCATCATCGGGTGGCTGACGTGGGCGGTGCGCGCCGACTCGGCAGCGGCGCGGCAATCCATCCATAACAACGCCGGGGCCAGGGGTTGGCCGTCCGCCTGGGCAACCACCACGGTGGAGGCTGTGGTGGCGACGCACACCGCCGCCACCTGCGGGTGCCCGGCCTGGGCCATCAACTGCCGGCAGGCCTTGCCCAGCGCCGACCACCAGTCCGCCGGCGCCTGCTCGGCCCAACCCAACTGCGGGTATTGCGTGGCATACGGCGCCTCGGCGACGTGTACCAGTTTGTGGCTATGCAGGTCATACAAACCAGCCCGCACCCCACCTGTTCCGAAATCCAGTCCCAACAACAAGGTCATCGGTAGTTCTCCTGCGTCTTGTAACAACGCTTTTTGTTTTAAGCCCGGCAACGCACAGCGTCGTCGGGCTTGGCGACACACAGCTGACGCGGCTCAGGGACGGAAAATTACCTTGGCCGCGACTTCGCTGCGATCGGCATAGCGCTTGAACATCGCCGGCAATTCATCCAGCGGCAAGTCGTGGGTAATCATGAACTGCCACTGCAATTCACCGGAAGCCAGCTTGTCGATGGAGGCCGTCCACTCATCGCCCGGGAACGGTGCCGAGAACGAGTTCCAGGCGCCGTGCAGGGAGATTTCCTGGCGCAGGAAGTGCGAGAACGTCGCAGTGCTGAGGGCCACGTCACTGGTGGGAATGCCGATAAACACCACATGCCCGCCAGCCTTGGTCAGTTGCACGGCCTGGTTGATCGAGCTGGGATGGCCTGCCGCTTCAATCACCAGTTGGCAACGGGGCAACTCGGCATCCGCCGCGCCGCTGAGCAGGGTGTGGGTGGCGCCGGCTTCGCGGGCCATGGCGAGTTTCTCTTCGGCGATGTCGATGGCGACGATGTCCTTGGCCCCCATGATCCGCAGCCACTGGATCGCAAACAGGCCGATCGGCCCGCAGCCTACCACTGCCCCGCTCTGCCCGGCCTTGAAGTCGGCTTTCCAGATCGCATGCAGGGCAATCGCCGCCGGGTCCACCAGGGACGCGGCAATCGGGTCCATGCCTTGGGGCACCTTGATCAGGTTGCTCAGGGGCACATTGACGTACTCGGCATACGCGCCGTCGCGGCGGCTGCCGAAGTAATCGTAGCGCTCCGAGCGGGACGGAAAGCCTCGGGCATATTGGTCGCTGCTGACGTCCGGGATCATCGGCGGCACTGTCACCAATTCGCCGATGGCATAGCCTTCGACACCGCTGCCGATCTCTTCGATAAAGCCTGCGAATTCATGGCCGCAAATCAGCGGCATCACATGGGCGCCCTTGCTCAGCATGCGCGGGATATCCGAGCCGCACACGCCGCAGGCGGCGACCCGAACCAGCGCGTGGCCGGCCTTGACCGCAGGTTTTGGAACATCTTCGACCCGGATATCGCCCGGTTGGTACATGACGGCAGCTTTCACAGTGAATTCCTCTGTTGAGTGACGAGTGCGTTCGAACAGGCACCTCCCGCAAGAGGTGCCCGCAAAAATCCATAGCGTGGCGGCGCAGATCCGTCAGAGCGCGCCGGGGCGGTATTCGCCGAAGGTAGAGTCATGCTTGACCTCGGCCACGTTGGCCTTGGTCACCACCTGGGTGCCGGCGTCGACAAAGTTCGGCACCGACTTGCCGGCCGCCAGGGCCCGCGCCGCCTCGATGGCGACCTCGCCCAGGTAGCGTGGGTCGTTGAGGGCGGTGGCCACGTATTGATCGCCGCTCTGGATGGCATTCAAGGCCTCGGACAAGCCGTCGATCCCGGCCACGAGGACGTCTTTCTTGCCGCTTTCGGTGAGCACTTGCAGCGCGCCCATGGCCATGTCGTCGTTATGCGCGATCACCGCCTTGAGGTCCGGGTGCGCTTGCAGCAAATCCTGCATTGCCGTGACTGCGTTGGCGCGCATGTACTCGCTGTAGGGGCCGTCGATGATCTTGAAGTCGGTGCCGGCCAAAGCGGTGTGGAAGCCCTTGCGGCGTTCTTTCATTACCGTACCGCCGGCGTCGCCCTGGATCTCGATGATCTTGCCCTTGGTCACACCGCGCTGCTTGAGCGCGGCGAGCAGCGCCTTGCCGGACAGCTCGCCCATCTCGGCATTGTTACGGCCAATGGTGGTGGCGACCGGGGCATTGATTGCGCGGTCGACGGCAATCACCGGCACCTTGGCGCGTTTGGCGGCGTCGAGGGCCGCGCCCACGGCATCGGGGTTCACGGCATTGATGATGAGGATGTCGACCTTGCGGGTCAGCAGGTCCTGGATATCGTTGTTCTGCTTGCTGATATCGCCGTTGGCGTCGAGGAAGATGAGCTCGTCGCCGCCCTTGGCCGCTGCAGCCTTGGCGCCGTCGCGCAGTTGTACGTAGAAGGGAGATTGCAGGGTGACCTGGCTGAAACCGATCTTCAGATCCTTGGCCTGGGCGTTCAGCGCCAGCGCCGAGGCCGCGACAGCCAGTGCAAGGGCCAGCACATGAACAGGTTTACGGGCTATCTGGAGCATGGTGATTCCTATTTTTATTGTTGTCAGGATTCGGGCACGGCCTTCGGGGAGGCCGTGCTCACAAATGTGAACCGCGATCACATTTGAAAAACTATGCCTTGCTCCCGAGAGTGTCAAGGCCAATTTGTTAAATTCCGAACAAATGAAATAAAAATCACAATGCTGTTTGAGTCAGATCAGCAGGATCGCCCCGCTGTCCCTGATCACCTGCTGCTGTGCCGCCTCGAGCCCGGGGTCGCTGATCACCCGCTGGAAGTCCGACAGCTCGGCAAAGTGTGCCGCACGTACTTCGTCGAACTTGCTGTGGTCGGCCACCAGCACGCAGGTCTGCGCCCGCGCCATGACCCGGCGCTTGACCTCCACTTCGTTGAGGTTGTAGCAGGTCACACCGTGGGCGGCGCTGACGCCGGCCGCGGAAATGAACGCCCACGCCACACGGATGCCATCCAGGATGCCCGCCTCGGCATGGCTCTCGAAGACCATGTTGCGCCGGTGAAAAGTGCCACCGCAGAGGATGATGGTGCAGTGGGGCTTTTGCTGGAGCTTGAGCAATACGTTGAGGGAATTGCACAGCGCGGTGAACTCCAGGTCATCCGGCAACGCCTCGATAATGAACGGCGTGGTGGTGCCGCAATCGATAAACACCGTGTCGCCGGGGCGCACCAGGCTGGCGGCCAGCACGCCGATCTGACGCTTCTCGGCGACGTGGCGCTGGTCCTGTTCGGCGACCTGGTAATCGGGCTCCGGCGGCCCGCTGCGGGTTACGTGCCCGCCCAACAGTCGCAGGCCCTGTGGGCTGTCTGCCAGGTCGCGGCGCAGGGTCATTTCCGATACACCCAGCAATGCGGCCATGTCACGCAAGTGAATTGCCGACTCGCCCTGCAAGGCCTTGTGCATGGCCCGAAATCTTTCGCTTTTCTTTGAATCCACTGCGTTCCAACCCTCGCTGAATGCGTGCCCTTGATCAGGACAGTCACAAATTCCATTTACAATGTTATTTATTTCACATTTAATGCATCCAACTTAACACAAACCGCCTTTTCCCAGCACCTCATCCTTACAGGACACTTGCCATGCCGACTGACCCGTTGCCGCTCGCGGCCTATATCGACCACACCCTGCTGGCCGCCGATGCTTCCCAGGCGAGCATTCGCCAACTGTGCGCCGAGGCCCGCGAGCATGGCTTCAAGTCCGTGTGCGTCAACAGCGCCAACGTGCCGCTGGCCGCCGAATGCCTGCGCGACGCCGCGCCATTGGTCTGTGCCGTCGTCGGCTTCCCCCTGGGTGCGGGCTTGAGTGCGGCCAAGGCTTATGAGGCAAAGCTTGCGATCGAGGCCGGTGCAGGCGAGATCGACATGGTGCTGAACATCGGCTGGCTGAAGGATGGCCTGCTGGACCAGGTACGCGACGATATTGCCCAGGTGCTGGCGGCCTGCGGCGCGGTGCCGCTGAAAGTCATCCTCGAGACCGGCCTGCTCGATGACCAGCAGAAAACCCATGCCTGCAGCCTGTGCCGCGAGCTGAACGTGGCGTTCGTCAAGACCTCCACCGGTTTCGGCCATGGCGGCGCGACATTGGCGGATGTGCGCCTGATGCGCGGCGTGGTGGGGGCGCAGATAGGCGTGAAGGCGTCGGGCGGCGTGCGCGACCTGGCGACGGCCCAGGCGATGATCGAAGCCGGTGCTACGCGCCTGGGCAGCAGCTCCGGGATCGCCATCGTCAGCGGCGCAAAGGCGGCCGCGGGCGCCTACTGAGTTGAGTGCAGCGCTGGCGCCCTTTCACAACCCTTTCACAGTCGGGCGCCTATGGTCATCTCAGCTCCTGGTGAAAACCTTTAAGCCCGCGCTCCCCATCGCGGGCTTTTCTTTGCCCGGAATTTATCCGCAGGTCATCTACAGCCGGCGTGGCGGTGAGCCGGCGCAGGCCACGCCCTCCAGGCAGAATACAAACGGGGCTACCACTTGAATTTCGCCTTTGAGCAGCATTGAGGGTGGAGGCGCAGGCACTGGCGACGCCGCCGGAACGAATCTCTCCACGGCGCTGACGAACAGATCCGAACCTGTATGGCTGATGACTTTGTGGCGTATCAGGTTGCCTTTGGCGTCGACCACGAATTCAACCCTGACCAGGCCGGTCAATCCTTGCAGGCGAGCTTCTTCGGGGTACGACTTGAAGTGATTGAGGTGAGTGAGCAACTGGTATTCCCATAAGCGTTGTTCTGCCAGTTGTTCCCGGGTGGGGCCGCTCGTGCAGGCACAAAGCAGTAAGACAAGTGCGATCCAGCTGTATTTCATAAACGCAGTTCCGTTGACGTTTGGTGTGCAAGGTGAGGCTAATCAAGGCTCGGTGCGTCAGCGTGTTATCCAGGTCGAACAGAATGGCCCGTGGGTACACGAATGCTTCTTGTGGAAAACCAAATCTGCCTCTCAGGCGGTGGTACTGACGATGGAACCGGTACCGCTTCCACCGTCGGAAGTCAGTGCCTGCAACAACGCCGAAGACGCAGACTGCAATGCAGCTGCCGTTGCGGCAATCTGCGCCTGGGCGGCAGCCACGGCGGCCGCTTTGGCGTCTGCGCTTTGATTGCTGGCCTGGGCCTTTTGCATGTTTTGCTGCTGCTCTTGAAGCTGCTTTTGCAACTCCGCAATCTGCTTTTTCAGCGCCTTGACGGTGTCGGACTCCTGCGACGTGGATGCCGCCTGGCCGCCACCTGCAGCGGGCGCACTTTTGGCACCCGTGTCCGGGTTGAGACTCAAGGTTCCAGAGTCTTCGGTCTTGGAGCTATCGCTGACGCTGGCCGGACTTGGGTTGGCGGGTACTGAAGCGAGACTGCTGACGTTAGTGATCATGTCAAATATCCAATTCCGGTATCGATGTTAATTGATCGGCGCTTAAGCTGATTACTTTAACCCGTTATCGACCCTACCGAACCTGGCGACAACAGCGGACCGATTCAGCGGCGAGGTCTCGAAAAGACGTTGACCAGGCTTCCATCCGGATCACGCAGCAATACCGAAGTGTTGCCCCATGGCATGACCGTCACCGGCATCACCACATCAGCCCGACCGATACGCAGCAGGACAGCCTCCACATCGTCCACTTGAAACTCCAGGATCGCCGAACGGTTGCTGGCGGCGACTGCCAGTCCATCGTTGTGAAGGCGGACCAGGCGCTCATCGGCTATGGCCAGGACGACGCCGTCGAGGTGAATTTCAGCGAACCCGTCAGCCAGGTGCCTTGGCTCGACAGTCGAGAGGTTGTGATAGAACTGAACGAGCCGTTCAAAGTGGTTGGTAACGAGACGAACAGACGAGAATTTCATCATTTGACCTGACAGGAGTGAGAGAACTCACCTTAATTCAAGCCCGCGTCAGTTCCTGACAGTAGCGTTGTTATCGGCGTTCCAAACGACAGCCTGTGCCACCACCACGTACTCGCCATTGAAGGTTGCCGCTGGCGAGCCGTAAAGCTGGTAACCCAGCGCAAGCGCTTCAGAGACCCGGTGACAGAAGGAGGCATCGTCCTTGCCTGTCAGGATCCGATAGGTAGGTAGGCCTTCAGGAGGGGAATTCTGCATGGGAGCACCTGCTGGAACAGTTAAGGAAAGCCACTTGGCGATCGGGTGACGCCGGCTTGTTCCCGATGATATCAGTCAATGATCACGTCGCGACCCTCGGCCTTCAAGCGCGCGAGATTGTCCTTCATCTGCTGCAACCGTTCAGGCGGATGCCCGTGCCATTTCGTGACCTCCGCCACGACGCGCAAAGGGTCAGTGGAGCGATAGGAAAGCGTGGGATTGCCGGGAAACTTCTTATCCGTCACGTTGGGGTCATCCATGATTGCCCCCGTTGGCTCCACAACATAAATCCGTTCCCGCCCACTGCCGAGCGCCAGCTCAGCCCCCCAGATGGCGGCATCCAGCGTGCCCGCAAAGTAAACCCAGGACAGTGCTTTACCTTCTGTAAAGTTGGACGGGTAGCCGACGCGGATCAGATCGCCGGGCTCCAGGTCGGCCCGGGTGCCGTGAAAGAACTGACGGATGAACATGCCAGCGGTATTTGACATGGGCTCGTTGCTCCGTGGATGAATGTTATGTTTGGATGCGAATGCCCCCATCGGCTGGGTTCCTCTATACCACCGCACCTCAGGAAACCGTTGTGACGAATCTGACCATAAGACGCGCCAGTATCGAAGACTTGCCTTTCATTGTTTTGCTGCTGGCAAATGACTCCCTGGGGGCTGTTCGAGAAGATAGCAGTCTTCCGCTTCAGAGTTCCTACACACGAGCGTTTGAGGCCATCGACGCAGACCCGAACCAGTTTCTTGCCGTCGCTGTGGCTGATGAAGAGGTGGTCGGTACTCTCCAACTTTCTTTCATTCCGAATATTTCTCATCGGGGCGCATGGCGAGCTCAAATCGAAGCCGTCCGCGTGCACGAGCGAATGCGTGGGAGCGGATTGGGCCGGCAATTCTTCGAATGGTCGTTTGAGCAAGCACGTCAGCGCCACTGCCAACTGATCCAGCTTACCTGTGATCGTACGCGGCCAGATGCTCATAGGTTTTATGAGTCCCTGGGGTTCTTGCCAACCCACACAGGCTTCAAGATGAAGCTGTGACCATTTGAGGCGAGCTGGCCCGGCGTTTGATTGCCGGGCCAGAGGGCGGAGTCAAAGCAATACAGTAGCAAGCATGCCCAAGGCGCCGAGGACAAACCCGATCAGTGCGCCACGCCCTGGTGCTTCATGGAACAGCGCCCAGACCACCACGGGCTCAAGCAGCAACAGGGAGGTGACTGAGACCACGGTGACGACCCAGATATCACCGACCGCCACGTAACCCAGCCAATACGCACCCAACAGGCAAAGCCCGGCAAAACACATCAGCACAACGGGAAGGACGAACGCCTCCCATGAACCATGCCCTGTCTGGGCAAGCCTGGCGGTTACCACCTCGCTGTAGATTGCACAAAACTCCCCCACCACCATCAACCCTAGAGCAGAAACTCCGAGTAGTTCTTTGGACATATCAAAAACTCCTTCGTATTCAACGCAATATTTTTCAGCTCCCAGCGAGCAATGCCGCTGCCCAGGAGCGTGATGCAGTGATACGAAGCAGCCTTGAACAGGCCTGAATTACCGAAGTGCTTTTCCATGCTCATGTCCTTCAAAGGGTGAGTCTCAGCGCCCGGAAAAGGGCGCTCGCTGCGATCATACGTTCCGACAGCCCGCCTGAACAACCTGCCCCCTCTCGGTCTGCCGCGAAGTGCTTCTGCAGGATCAGTGAGCGTTGAACCAGTCGGGGGCACAACCGGAAAATGACACCAATGGTCGTTTCAAAAACAGGTTCCGGTCGTAATGTCAGTGAGCAAAAGCAGGCTTGCTGTAGTCGAAAAGAGGCTTTGCGACTAAACCGGTATAGGGGACATCGCCAAATGAGCAAGGGTAGGCCCCCTACCCCCACGGTGGCCGAACACCCGGCGCACCCGGCACATTGAAGGACCGACGCCATGCAGAACCTCAAGATCGCGACATTCAATGTCAACGGCATAAAGACGCGACTGCCCAACCTTCTGCAGTGGCTGGAAAAGGAGCGCCCGGACATCGTCTGCCTGCAGGAACTGAAGGCGCAAGACAACGCGTTCCCCGCTGGAGAACTTGAGGCGGCGGGCTATGGCTCATTGCACCATGGCCAGGCATCCTGGAACGGAGTGGCAATCCTCGCGCGGGATTCCGAACCCCTTTTGATCCATAAGGGCCTGCCGGGAGCCAAGGACGACTCGCAGTCTCGATACCTCGAAGCGGCTGTCCATGGCGTGATTGTCGGATGCCTGTACCTGCCCAACGGAAACCCTCAACCCGGGCCAAAATTTGATTACAAGCTCGCGTGGTTCGAACACCTGATCTCCCACGCTGCAACACTGCAGGCCAGCGAACATCCCGTGGTCCTGGCCGGTGACTACAACGTGGTGCCCACCGACCTGGACATCTACAACACCCGCTCATGGCTCAAGGATGCCCTCCTCCAGCCAGAAAGCCGTGAGTGCTTTCAAAGGTTGCTTTCCCAGGGCTGGATCGACTCGCTGAGGCACCTGTACCCCGAAGAGCGGGTGTACACGTTTTGGGATTATTTCCGTCAGCATTGGCAGAAGAATTCCGGGCTGCGCATCGACCATCTGCTGCTCAACCCGGTACTCGCCCCGTACCTGAAAAACGTCGGCGTAGATGCATGGGTACGGGGTGAAGAGCATGCCAGTGATCATGCGCCGACGTGGATCGAGATCTCATCACGGCAAACCCGGTCAAGAAAGAAGCCAAAACGCAGTTGATCACAAGCCACGACGCTGACTACCGGCACACGTGCCGATCCCCGACTCACCCATCCCAAGGTGTGATCCGGGCTTACTGATTGGGCGCAAATTTCGCGAGCTTCAGCCAGCGACTTATGGCCTCAACGAGTTCGGCCTTGCACTCCACCGGCAGCCAATGCCCGCCAGGCAGGCTCGTCACTGTGAGGTCTGCGCAGGCCGCGCGCATTGGATCGCCCAACTGATTGCCGTTGATGGTATTCATCGGGTCGTAATCACCGTTCACAAACAGGACGGGCATGGACAGGCGGCCGCCATCGGGTGCGCGATGGGCGTATTCGATGTTGGCATCGTCGTTCAGATACCACGCGCAGGGCGTGCGGAAACCATGCTCCTCGAACGTGCGCACCAGTGCCGCGAAGTCCGTCTCGGGCCAGAGCGCCGGGTCTGGCGGCGTCGGGGGAGCCCGGTGCGCTTCGCCAAACCGCCCGCCTTTGCGGGTCACTTCGGCATTGGAGGCGACCCTGGCGATGCTTGCAGGGTCGCCTCTTCGATAAATCGACGCCAGCGATGCTGCTTTGTCCGCGTCAAGATCAGCCACGGCGGACGCAAAATGCGTGTTGTAGTAGCGGTAATAGTCCCATTGGCCGTCTGGATACTGGTCGGTCGGGTAAATCCCTCGGTCAACCAGCGGTATGAGCGTCGCCAGCGCGTTCGTGGAAGGAAAGTACGGAACCGAAACCAGCACAACGCCGCGGCTGCGCCAAGGTTCATGGGCGACCAGTTCACCGGCCACGACGCTGCCCCAATCGTGGCCCACCCAGATGGCGGGCGTTCCACCGAGATGGTCATGCAGCTCTGTCATGTCTGCCACGATGTTTTCAATCGTGTACGCATTGATCGCGGCCGGCGCCGAAGAGCCGCCATAGCCGCGCATATCGGGTGCGACACAGTGCCAGCCTTGGGCAGAGAACGCTTCCATCTGTGCACGCCAGATCAAACCGAGTTCGGGCCAACCATGCAGGAACATCATCAATGCCCCATCGGCAGGTCCCGACTCCAGATAATGCGTTGTGTGACGGGGCCTACTGAAGATGCGCGAAGTCAGCTTGAAAGTGGACATAGGATCTCCTCATGTCATACCGGCGCGATGTCTCACTGTAGGTCACCTCGGGTGAATGAGCACCACTGCCCGCATATTTTCAGGTCGCGCTTATCCTGGGATCGGGAGCAAAAGAACTGAAGCAACCACACGTCAATCAACGTTGTAGAAAATTTGAATTAGCCAGTTGCCCCGCCGGTCAAGAATTATGAACGCAGTAAATCTGACGAGGTAACAGCAATGACTATCCAGGCAGAGACACTCGTACAACTGACCGAAGCCCTGCAAGAGCGAGGCATGCATCTGGTTTCAGATGTTCACTTCACCCGCGCGCCCTATCGGCAGAATCACCTCTGGGTCTGCACCGTAGCGTAACGATCCCTTATGATGCTTGCCTGCCAGAAGGTCGCCAACCGCGACAGATGGATCAATGCGAACACTCTTATGGATAAGCCCGATGCGGATCAACGTTCTGACAATTTCCCTGGCCACCTTGATGATGACCGGGTGTGCCAACCATGGCGCCAAGCCTTCGACGCACGCGCTGGCGACTCAAGATAACGTAGTTGGCATCTGGGCCATGGTTCCTCTGCGCAACGGAATTGCCAACGTGGTCGAATACAGCGCTGATGCCAAAGCCACCTTGCATCCATTCAACTGCGCTGAACCCGGGAAGCACCAGGAAAAAGAAGTGAGCGACTTCAAGGTGTCCGACGATGGAAAGGTCATCCATCTCAAATCACCTTCAGACAACTTCGACCTGAAGGTCCTGGCATTCGACCCGCAGACCATGACGCTGAGCATGGATGTTTCGGATACGAGCCTGACCTTCAACTACGTAAAAGTCAGTAACGTCGCACCGCTGTGTGCCCTTTATCCAAACGCCGCCGCTGAAGCTGCGCGCAAAACCCCTTTCAAGGCCAGTGATTTTGTAGCGGATCCCGGGATACCTGCCCACTCCGGTATGGAGCGATATATTGGCAAGTGGGCAAATGACAAAGGCGAGCTGGAGGTAGAAGTCATCATGGGTCCCAACGGCAGTGCCTACCTCTACATGGCTTCCAGCAAAAACTGGCACTTCCTGTACAACGAGGTGCATTGGGTAGGCGACGAACTGCATTTTGAAAGCTATGCCTATTCAGACCTTCCCTCTCTTTACAGCCACCCTTTCCATAAATCCAAGACCCACAGCATTCTTCAGCCGAGCGGCGACGGAGGATTACGTTATTCGATCTTTATCGATAAGCGCCGGTACGAATTTCTATTGAGCCGGGCGAAGAACTGAGGTTGAGGTAGCGCAGTACTGTTGCGATGACCGGGCGGTGCATCTGCAACAGAGAAAATCAGCGGCGATTCAGTGCGCATGAGGTCAACTTCAGGCCTTGGTGCTCGGTCTACCTTGGCAACGCGTTGGAGCTGGCGGTGCAATCAGACTGCTTTAAGAAGCTGTAATTAGCGCCTTGGCCTACTGCCGCAAACGAGCTGCTTTGGTAAAATCCACGGCATGACTTCCTCGCCCAATCTCGATCAAATGACCCCCGACCAACTGCGTGCATTCGCTGCGCAGTTGCTGTCGCAAGTGGAGACCATGGGTCAGACGAGCAAGACGGTCGAAACGATGGGCAGGAAGATTAACCGCGATCAAATGGTAATCGAGAAGCTGACCCACGAGATCGCACAACTCAAGCGCTTGAAGTTTGCCAAGCGCACCCACTGCCCATGCGGCTGCGTACTCGCGCGCATCGGTGAAGACGTCAGCGAAAAGCTGGACTACACGCCGGGCGTTTTTACCGTTGAACGCCATGTGCGTGGCAAGTGGGTGTGCGATGACTGCGAAACGCTGATCCAGGCCCCGGTACCGGCGCAGGTCATCGACAAGGGCATCCCAACTGCCGGATTACTGGCCCACGTCATGATCGCGAAGTTCGCTGACCATCTTCCGCTTTACCGCCAGGAATCGATTTTTGGTCGTGCTGGCTTGGCGACTCCACGCGCCACATTGGCTCAATGGGTTGGCGTTACTGGCGTGCAGTTGCAGCCGCTGGTCGATGCCCTGCGTGACGTAGTGATCGGGCAGCAGGTTGTGCACGCGGATGAAACACCCGTGCAGATGCTCGCTCCGGGCTCGAAGAAAACCCACCGTTCTTATGTTTGGGCTTACGCCACCAGCCAGTTCTGCGAAACAGCCGCTGTCGTCTACGACTTCAACCCCAGCCGCGCCGGTGAGCATGCTCGCAACTTCCTGCAGGGCTGGAAAGGCAAGATGCTTACTTGAAAGACGTTTTGATGCGTCTGCCGACGCAGCGGGCGAGTGAAATTACCGAGTTGCTGCCTCATAAGTGGGCATCTATTTAGCCTGGGTGGCTGGATTAGCTTGAGGCATCACAATAATGCTCTACTGACCGGCATTATTTATTCGCTTCAGGATTCTGTGATGCCATCACCTGCCCATACTCCGATTATCGTAGCAACGCGGAATACTTATGTAGAACGCATCCACTGGGGATCACTCGCCGTGGTGGATGCCATAGGCACATCAGTTGTGCATGTCGGCGCCCCTGACACCTACGTATTTTCGCGCTCGACATTAAAGCCTTTTCAGGCGGTACCACTGGTAAGGGATGGGGGACACCATCACTTTGGATTCTCTGCGGCAGAGCTAGCCATTACCTGTGGCAGTCACTCGGGCGAAGATTTTCACGTGATAGCAGTCTCCCGGCTGCTTGAAAAAATTTCCAAGTCAGAAGCTGACCTGCGTTGCGGATGCCATCTGCCGATTCAGTACGGTGAACATAACCTACCACCGCTTGGGAGCACATTCGATCAGAGGCATAACAACTGCTCAGGTAAACATGCGGGATTTCTAGGCTACTGTTCTTTACATGGACATAACCAAAATTACCTTGATCCGGATCACCCTCTGCGGATTCCACGCTGACTCGGACACCCATTCCACGCGCATCCGGACAGTGATTCCACGCTGATCCGGACACTCA
>NZ_JBYSWF010000076.1:0-30786 GCF_058780865.1 Pseudomonas sp. GP01-A4 | reverse complement strand
GTGGGGCAAGAGCGTTTTGCTTACTTTTGCGCTGTTCAAAAGTGAGCCGCTGTAAGAGCGGAACCAATACCAGCCATCACCCAAATAACGGATATACACCCAAAACACGCCCAATCTCACCAAAGACAACACCCAGTGACCACTGAGGCAACCTGTCACGCGGCAAAAGACCACGCCTTGCTCTCGCGAAAATGGGACTACTCTTTCAGCAATGCTTGATCCAGATCAAAACCTTCGCCGGGATTGCTCTGGCGGCCGCAAGGCCAGAATCCCTGCGTGGTTGGTTATAAAAAGAAACGAATTTGAATTCGCCACACTCCATATCCGTGGGGGCAGTGGGTGCAGGCCTCCAGCCAGCATTCGGTATTACCTGACAGAGGAAGACTTATGTTCGGTTTGGAGGCGCTAGATCTCGCCCGAATTCAATTCGCGTTCACCATCTCATTCCATATCCTGTTCCCGGCCATCACCATCGGCCTGGCCAGTTACCTTGCGGTGCTGGAAGGCCTGTGGCTCAAGACCCACAACGACACCTACCGTGACCTCTACCATTTCTGGTCGAAGATCTTTGCCGTCAACTTCGGCATGGGCGTGGTCTCCGGCCTGGTCATGGCCTATCAGTTCGGCACCAACTGGAGCCGCTTCTCGGACTTCGCCGGTGCCGTCACCGGGCCGTTGCTGACTTATGAGGTGCTCACGGCGTTCTTCCTCGAAGCCGGCTTCCTTGGGGTCATGCTGTTCGGCTGGAACAAGGTCGGACGCAAGCTGCACTTCTTTGCCACGGTGATGGTGGCCGTCGGCACGCTGATCTCGACTTTCTGGATTCTTGCCTCCAACAGCTGGATGCAGACGCCACAGGGCTTTGAAATCATTGATGGCCGGGTGATTCCAACCGACTGGCTGGCCGTGATCTTCAACCCGTCGTTCCCCTACCGCCTGATGCACATGGCCACGGCCGCGTTCGTCGCTACCGCGTTCTTCGTCGGCTCCTCGGCGGCCTGGCACTTGCTGCGCGGCAAGGACAACCCGGCGATCCGCACCATGCTGTCGATGGCAATGTGGATGGCGCTGATCGTTGCGCCGATCCAGGCGGTCATCGGTGACTTCCACGGCCTGAATACCCTCAAGCATCAACCAGCGAAGATCGCCGCGATTGAAGGCCACTGGGAAAATATCGGCAACGAGCCCACGCCGCTGATCCTGTTCGGCTGGCCGGACATGAAGGCTGAAAAAACCAAGTTCGCAGTAGAAATTCCGTACCTGGGCAGCCTGATCCTGACCCACTCCCTGGACAAGCAGGTGCCGGCCCTCAAGGAGTTTCCGCCTGAGGACCGTCCCAACTCGACCATCGTGTTCTGGTCGTTCCGGGTCATGGTGGGCCTGGGCTTCCTGATGATCTTCACCGGCCTGTTCAGCCTCTGGCTGCGCCGTGGCGACAAAATGTACACATCCAAGCCGTTCCTGTACCTGGCGCTGTGGATGGGCCCGTCCGGCCTGATCGCCATTCTCGCTGGCTGGTTCACCACCGAGATCGGCCGTCAGCCGTGGGTGGTCTACGGGCTGATGCGCACGGCAGACGCTTCGTCCAACCACAGTTTTGCGCAGATGAGCATTACGTTGGTGTTGTTTGTGGTGGTGTACTTCGCGCTGTTCGGCGCGGGCCTGGGCTACATGATGCGCCTGGTGCGCAAAGGGCCTGTGACCCACGAAAGCACCGAGCCTACTCACGGTGGTCCTGGGCAGAAACGCACACCGGCCCGTCCGTTGTCGGCGGCTGATGACAGTGCCGATGCCGATCACGGCGACACCTTGAACAAGGGGAACTGAGCCATGGGTATTGATCTTCCGCTGATCTGGGCCGTGATCATCATCTTCGGCATTATGATGTACGTGGTCATGGATGGCTTCGACCTGGGGATCGGCATTCTCTTCCCGTTCATCCCGGGCAAGACCGACCGTGACGTGATGATGAACACCGTCGCCCCCGTGTGGGACGGCAACGAAACCTGGCTGGTACTCGGCGGCGCGGCGTTGTTTGGCGCGTTCCCGCTTGCCTATTCGGTGGTGCTCTCGGCGCTGTACCTGCCACTGATGCTGATGCTGATCGGGCTGATCTTTCGCGGCGTGGCGTTTGAGTTCCGCTTCAAGGCCAAGGACGACAAGCGTCACTTGTGGGACAAGGCCTTCATCGGCGGCTCGCTGGCAGCGACGTTCTTCCAGGGCGTGGCGCTGGGGGCGTTCATTGATGGCATCCCGGTGGTCGACCGGCAGTTTGCCGGTGGCTCCCTGGACTGGCTGACGCCGTTCACGATGTTCTGCGGCGTGGCCCTGATCGTGGCGTATGCGCTGCTGGGCTGCACCTGGCTGATCATGAAGACCGAAGGCAGCTTGCAGGAGAAGATGCACAACCTGGCCCGGCCCCTGGCCTTCGTGGTGCTGGCGGTGATCGGTATCGTCAGCCTCTGGACGCCGCTGGCCCACCCGGAAATCGCCTCGCGCTGGTTCACCCTGCCGAACCTGTTCTGGTTCCTGCCGGTGCCGATCCTGGTGCTGGTAACCATGTACGGCCTGATTCGCGCCGTGGCCCGCAATGCGCACTACACGCCGTTCCTGCTGACGCTGGTGCTGATCTTCCTTGGCTACAGTGGCTTGGGGATCAGCCTGTGGCCGAACATCATCCCGCCGTCAGTCTCGATCTGGGACGCCGCCGCACCGCCGCAAAGCCAGGGCTTCATGCTGGTGGGCACCTTGTTCATCATTCCGTTCATCCTGGGCTACACCTTCTGGAGCTACTACGTGTTCCGCGGCAAGGTCACCCACGAAGACGGTTATCACTAGGAGGATTGACTCATGTCCGGCAAACCTTCGTTGCACGACATCGAACAGGCCGAGAAAAAGCCGCTCTGGCAGCGCCTGGGCTGGCTGGCGATGATCTGGACCGGCAGCGTCCTGGCCCTGTTCGTAGTGGCCAGCCTGATGCGCATGTTCATGAATGCCGCGGGCCTGACCACCCACTGACATCCCGTTGTAACTATTGCCCTCCTTCATGGAGGGCTTTTTTATTTGCGCGCCTTGAGGACCACGAACTTCGGCGTGGTCGCCACTTGCTCGACGCCACGGAACAACCGCGCCAACTTGGTGTGATAACCCAAGTGACGGTTGCCGACGATGTACAGGGCGCCGCCCACCACCAACGCTTCCCGCGCTTGCTGGAACATGCGCCAGGCGAGGAAGTCTCCCACCACTTGCTGCTGGTGGAACGGCGGGTTGCACAGCACCACATCCAGTGACTGCGCTTCCTGATCGGCCAGGCCGTCGCCGGGGCGAATCAGCACGTCACGTTCGCCCAGCGCCGCGCGCCAGTTCTCGGCCGCCGATTGCACCGCCATATAAGACTCGTCGACCAGCGTGTACTGCGCCTCGGGGTTTTGCAGCGCGCTGGCAATCGCCAGGACGCCATTACCGCAACCCAGGTCGGCTACTCGGGCGCCGCCCAGGTTTTGTGGCAGGTGCGGCAGGAAGGCCCGGGTGCCGATGTCCAGGCCTTCCCGGCAGAACACGTTGGCGTGGTTGAGCAGTTCGATGGCCGGGGTTTCCAGGCTGTAGCGCGTAGGGTAGGGCGATACGGCGTGTGGCCGATCGGCCAGGGTGGCGATCAGCAGTCGGGCCTTTTTTACCGCCAGTGAGGCGTGCATCGGGCCGATGTAGCGCTCCAGCAGTTCGCCGGCAGCCCGTGGCAGGTGCTTGACCATCGCCCCGGCAATCACTTCGGCGCCGGGTGCCAGTTGACCTTGCAGGCGAATCAATTGTTCTTCGAGCAGGGCCAGGGTTTTCGGCACGCGGATCAGTACGCGGTCGAACGGCCCGGCAGGTGTCTGGCTGGCGGGCAGGAACGTTACCGCGTCGAAAGCCTTGCCGTTGCGCGCCAGGTTTTTCTCCAGGCCCAGGGCGCCGAGGAACGAGTCACCACTGGAGGTGACCTGCACATGCCCTTCGAGGCTGGCCGCCAGCGCGCCGAAACTGTCGTTGAGCACGAGTACGCGGGTCGCCGTCGTCAGCTGTTGTTCCGCCAGGTAGCTGAGCAAATACTCATCGGCTGCATCAAACGCTTGCAGCGGGTCGTTGTGCTGTTCTGGCTGACGGATCAGGTCGAGTTGGGCGAAGGGGCTGTCGAGCAGGGGCATGGCGGGGGAGACTCTGGGTAAGCGAACCATCGGGGTGAGCGGCGACGCGAGGCGCATCAGGGGCTCGCGTCATCACCCGGAACTGGCCGCAAATGTTACGTTTTTTTCCCCTGGATTACATGCGGTGTTTAAAACAACCCGCATTTGACTGCCGTGATCACTGCGGCAATCTTGTTACTGACCCCCAGTTTCTTCATCGCACTGCTGATATGGAAGCCGACCGTGCGTTCGGACAGGCACAGGATGGTGGCGATGTCCGAGGCGGTCTTGCCCAAGGCCGACCATTGCAGGATTTCGGTTTCCCGCGGGGTCAATTTGCTGGGCGCTTGCGGGCTGGGATTGTCTGCGTATTTTTTGGCCACCACCGCGTGCATGGCGTGGCAAATCCAGAGCACTTGCCCGGCTTTTTCATAGAGTTCTTCAGGGCCCACTGGGCCGGTGGCACGCCCCAGGCTCAACATGCTGAAAACACCCTGGAAGTCATGAACCGATTGGGTCCATCCGAAATTCAGTCCGTTGGACTGGGCATGGGCCCATAAGTCCGGTACCGAAGAAAAGGTTTTCTCGTCCCATACGATCGGTAGAACCGAGCGTTTGCAATGCGCAACCACAGGGTCGAGATCAAAGTAGTGCTCTTGTCTGTACAGCGTATTCCATTCATTGGAATAGTTGTTGAGGTTGATAGTTTTCGTTTGGTTGTTGGGTAGATGGGAACTAAGGGTGAATGCGCAGTATTGGAAGCCAAGCTCGTAGGTAAGGTTGAGGGCAGCTTCGTACATACTGGTTATTTCGCTTTCCCCTTCGAGTTTGGGCAGGCGAGTGTTGTGCCAGTTGACCATCGGTAACTCTCCATGCGAACGGTTTTTACATGGGGTACTTCCAAGGCCCCCGGTTACAACGTGAAAAAATAGTGTAGGACAACGGCTACAGCTCGAAATAAAAATTTAGTTATGTTCAAGCGGGCGTTAGGCCAATAACATTTGTACAACCTGGCTACGGTGTACAGGTTTCAGGCGTTCGATAAGATTTTTTTCCATTAGTTTTAAGAACTTGCTCTAAATGCGCCTTGTTAATATTTAGTTGCACTCCCTCATCTAATGGCTTGTTGGAAGGCGACTAATAGCCAAATATTTAGTACCGCCCAGCGGTTGCCACAATGGGCAGCGGCAATGCCAGCACAAACCATCGGTGTTTCCAGGCGGCGCTTTGGGGGACACTAGGGGCCTCTGCAAATGGAGTTTCCCATGACGGCCAGTGCTGAAAAATACACCCGCCAGACCCTGCTCGACGTGAAATCGCTGACTCCCAGCCTGTTTACCCTGCGCACTACCCGAGACCCTGGTTTTCGTTTTCGCGCCGGACAATTCGTGCGTCTTGGGGTGACCAAGGCCGATGGCGGCATTGTGTGGCGTGCTTATTCGGTGGTGTCCTCGCCCTTTGATGAATACCTGGACTTCTTTTCCATCGTGGTGCCGGGCGGTGAGTTCACCAGTGAGCTGAGCCGCCTGCGGGAAGGCGATACCTTGCTGGTGGAGCGCCAGGCCACGGGCTTTTTGACCCTGGACCGGTTTGTGGATGGTCGCGATCTGTGGCTGCTGGGCACCGGGACCGGTATTGCGCCGTTTCTCTCGATCCTGCAGGACTTCGAAGTGTGGGAGAAATTCGAGCGGATTATCCTCGTCTATAGTGCCCGCGAAGCAAGGGAGCTGGCTTACCAGTCGTTGATCCATGAACTGGGCGAACGTGAGTACCTGGCAGAATACGCCCACAAGCTCACCTACATTCCCATTGTCACCCGCGAGCAACATCCGGGCGCGCTGAATGGGCGGATTACCACCCTGATCGAGAACGGCGAATTGGAGCGCGCCGCAGGCATCGAGCTGACCCCCGACCATTCCAGGGTGATGATTTGCGGCAATCCGCAGATGATCGACGACACGCGTCAGTTGCTGAAACAGCGCGACATGCAACTGAGCCTGACCCGCCGTCCGGGGCAGGTCGCGGTAGAAAACTACTGGTAAAACAAAGGCGCCCTGCAGGCGCCTTTACTTTTTGCCGAGCTTACTCGGGCTTGCTGTTCTGTGCCTTGAGCAGATCGCGGATCTCCCCCAGCAGCACTTCTTCCTTGGTCGGGACCGGCGGCAGGCTAGGTGCCACGGCCTCTTCACGCTTCAGGCGGTTGATGGCCTTCACGCCCATGAAGATCGCAAACGCAACGATCACAAAGTCGATCACGCTCTGGATGAACTTGCCGTACGCCAGTACGACGGCCGGCGCATCGCCCTGGGCGGCTTTAAGCGTTACGGCCAGGTCGCCGAAGTCGACACCCCCGATCAACAGGCCGATAGGTGGCATCACCACGTCGCCTACAAAGGATGAAACAATTTTGCCGAAGGCGGCGCCGATGATAATACCGACCGCCATGTCGACCACATTACCTTTGACCGCGAAGGCCTTGAACTCACTTAACACGCCCATAGGTTATTCCTTGTTACAGATGAGGAGGTAGAAGCCAGTGTAAGACAGTGTGGCGAGGCTTGCTCGACACAACTGCTAACAGTGTCCGTTTTTATCGACACATTAAATCGCAAATAGTTTGCAAAGTGCCACCAATCGCGCGCGGAATACCCGCTATTTCAGTGGGTTACCACACTATTTTCTTTATCGGGGTGGTACGGCTTTTCTATTTATCTTCTGACTCGCGGGTCACTAGCCTCTGGCAAGCACAACTCAATGTGCACTAAAAAAACCAGAGGATACCTCGATGAAAAACCCTATTAGCCGCGGGCCTATTTCTGCGCGACAGGTGCTGTTTGCAGTGAGCGCCAGTCTTCTTTCGCTGTCCGTACACGCCGCCAACCTCACGCGCGATAATGGCGCGGCGGTCGGTGACAATCAGAACTCGCAAACCGCCGGTGCGAATGGCCCGGTCCTGTTGCAAGACGTGCAACTGATCCAGAAGTTGCAGCGCTTTGATCGCGAGCGTATTCCGGAGCGCGTTGTGCACGCCCGTGGCACCGGCGCTCACGGTACTTTCACCGTCACCGATAACCTCAGCGACCTGACCAAGGCCAAGGTGTTTGCCGCCGGCGAAGCCACGCCGGTATTTGTGCGCTTCTCTGCGGTCGTTCACGGCAACCATTCGCCGGAAACCCTGCGTGACCCGCGCGGCTTCGCCACCAAGTTCTACACCGCCGAAGGTAATTGGGACCTGGTCGGTAATAACTTCCCGACATTCTTTATTCGCGATGCGATCAAATTTCCGGACATGGTTCACGCCTTTAAACCAGATCCGCGCACTAACCTGGACGATGATTCCCGTCGCTTTGACTTCTTCTCCCATGTTCCGGAGTCCACTCGTACGTTGACCGAGTTGTACTCGGACTCCGGTACTCCAGCCAGTTACCGGGAAATGGACGGTAACGGTGTACATGCCTACAAGTTGATTAACGCCAAGGGCGAAGTGCACTACGTCAAGTTTCACTGGAAGAGCCTGCAAGGCATCAAGAACCTCGATCCTAAACAAGTGACTGAAGTACAGGGCCGTGACTACAGCCATATGACCAATGATTTGGTCACGCACATCAATAAGGGCGACTTCCCCAAGTGGGACCTGTATGTGCAAGTGCTGAAACCGGAAGACTTGGCCAAGTTTGATTTCGACCCGTTGGATGCCACCAAGATCTGGCCGGACGTGCCAGAGCGCAAAGTCGGGCAGATGGTGCTGAACCGCAACCCGGCCAACGTCTTCCAGGAAACCGAGCAAGTCGCCATGGCGCCGGCCAACCTGGTGCCGGGCATCGAGCCGTCGGAAGACCGCCTGCTGCAAGGCCGGGTGTTCTCCTATGCCGATACGCAAATGTACCGCCTGGGGCCAAACGCCCTGCAACTGCCGATCAACGCACCCCGGGTGACCGTCAACAACGGTAACCAGGACGGCGCGATGAACTTCGGCAAGACCACCACTGGCGTGAACTACCAGCCAAGCCGCCTGCTGCCACGGGAAGAGCCGCAAACCGCGCGGTACAGCCAGTCGGCCCTGTCGGGCAGTACGCAGCAAGCGAAGATCCAGCGTGAGCAGAACTTCAAGCAGGCCGGCGACCTGTACCGCTCGTTCAACAAGAAAGAGCGTCAGGACTTGATCGACAACTTCGGCGGCTCCCTGGCCACCACCGATGACGAGAGCAAGCACATCATCCTGTCGTTCCTCTACAAGGCTGATCCGGAGTACGGCACTGGCGTGACCAAAGTTGCCAAGGGCGACCTGGCCCGCGTCAAAGCACTGGCCGAAAAGCTGACCGACTAACCGCCCACGCTCCCTGTAGGAGCCGCCTTGCCGGCGATAGCGCCCACAAGTACGCCATCGCCGGCAAGCCGGCTCGTACAGGTGGCACATCACTGAGAATTTGCCATGCGAATCTTTATAGGCGCTGTCCTTGCGTGTTTGTCGTTCAGCGTATTGGCCGAACAAGCTGACCCGGCCGCGCTTAAGGCACAACTGCAGGATTACTACTTCGACGCCGCCCGCCGTGGCGACGTGGAAATGCTCAACACCTTCATCGAATCCGGCTATCCGCTGAACACCCAGGATGAAAAAGGCTACACGGCGCTGATTCTCGCCGCCTATCACGGCGAAAGTGCCTACGTGGACCGATTGCTCGCCGCCGGCGCCGATGCCTGCGTGCAGGACAAACGCGGCAACACCGCGTTGATGGGCGCGATCTTCAAGGGTGAGCTGAAAATCGCCCAGCGCCTGCTCGCCACCGACTGCAACCCCGACCAGCGCAACGGCGCCGGACAAACGGCGGCCATGTATGCCGGGCTGTTCAAACGCGTGGAACTGCTGGATGAACTGAAAGCCAAGGGCGCCGATCTGAATGCCGAAGACCCGATCGGTAACAGCGCTTCACGTTTGGCCAGCGGTGAAATCCGTACCCCGGCGCCGCGCTGAGCTATCATCGCGGTTTTTCGGTTGGAGGTTCTCAAATGGCAAAGGCCAAGCGCATGTATGGCTGCACGGAGTGCGGCGCGACCTTTCCCAAGTGGGCCGGCCAGTGCACGGAATGCGGTGCGTGGAACACCCTGACCGAAACCATGATCGAGAGCGGCGGCGCCGTGGCCCCCAGTGGCCGTTCCGGCTGGACCGGGCAACAAACCCAGATCAAGACCCTGGCCGAAGTCAGCGTCGAAGAAATCCCGCGTTTCTCCACCGCTTCCGGTGAACTGGACCGGGTGCTGGGCGGCGGCCTGGTGGATGGTTCGGTGGTACTGATCGGCGGTGACCCGGGCATCGGTAAATCCACGATCCTGCTGCAAACCCTGTGCAGCATCGCCAGCCGCATGCCGGCGTTGTATGTCACCGGCGAAGAATCCCAGCAGCAGGTGGCCATGCGTGCGCGCCGCCTGGGCTTGCCTCAGGACCAACTGCGGGTGATGACCGAAACCTGCATCGAAAGCATCATCGCCACCGCGCGCCTGGAAAAGCCCAAGGTGATGGTGATCGACTCGATCCAGACGATTTTCACCGAACAACTGCAATCGGCACCGGGTGGCGTGTCCCAGGTGCGGGAAAGTGCCGCGCTGCTGGTGCGCTATGCGAAACAGAGCGGCACGGCGATTTTCCTGGTGGGCCACGTGACGAAAGAAGGCGCATTGGCCGGCCCACGGGTGCTGGAACACATGGTCGACACCGTGCTGTATTTCGAAGGCGAGTCCGACGGGCGGTTGCGTTTGCTGCGGGCGGTGAAGAACCGTTTTGGCGCGGTCAACGAGTTGGGTGTGTTCGCCATGACTGACCGGGGCTTGAAAGAAGTCTCCAACCCGTCAGCGATTTTTCTTACCCGCGCCCAGGAAGAAGTCCCGGGCAGTGTGGTGATGGCAACGTGGGAAGGCACCCGACCGATGCTGGTGGAAGTCCAGGCGCTGGTGGACGACAGCCACTTGGCCAACCCGCGTCGTGTCACCCTGGGCCTGGACCAGAACCGGCTGGCGATGTTGCTGGCGGTATTGCACCGCCACGGCGGCATTCCCACCCATGACCAGGATGTATTCCTCAACGTGGTGGGCGGGGTCAAGGTGCTGGAAACCGCGTCTGACTTGGCGTTGATGGCGGCGGTGATGTCCAGCCTGCGCAACCGGCCGTTGCCCCATGATTTGCTGGTGTTTGGCGAGGTGGGCCTGTCGGGTGAAGTGCGCCCGGTGCCCAGCGGCCAGGAGCGCCTGAAGGAAGCGGCCAAGCACGGCTTCAAGCGCGCCATCGTGCCCAAGGGCAATGCACCGAAAGAAATGCCACCGGGGCTGCAAGTGATCGGGGTGACGCGCCTGGAGCAGGCGCTGGATGCCCTGTTCGAATAGTCGCCAGCCACACATCCCCCTTGTGGGAGCCGGGCTTGCCCGCGATGGCGGTGTATCAGCTGATTGATATGCAAACTGACACACCGCCATCGCAGGCAAGCCAGCTCCCACATGTTCAGGTCTCCAGCAAGGCGGCGAATTCCCGCTCTAGCTCTGCCTGATCACCGAGGTTCAGCTCGATTATCCGCCGCAGGTGGCTGATGGAGTCGAGGTCGATGTGTTCGCACACAAAGCCGAGCTGCCCATGATCGTCGTGGGTTAGCCGCACCTGCATCTTCACGTCGGTCTCGGCGTCGAGATGAATGTCCACATCGAACGATTCGTAGCGATGGCCGTGCCATTCTTGCGGCCGTTGCACCAGCAAGCCCTTGAGCGACAAATCTACCAATTGCACCGACCAGACATGGCCGTCTTGCGTGAGCTCGGTCCTGGCGTCGAAGGCAATGCGTCGGAAACGGCGTCGGTCTGAAGGCTGTTCGCTCATGGTGAAACCCTCTGTGGATAAAGGAATTGTAGCCGTGCGCCATCATGGGGCGGTTTTTTCTGCTTTTTTTGCCCCGGCAAGGCTCTAGACCAACGTAGGGGGGTGGCCTTTAAGGCCAGTAGCGCTAAACTCGGGATGGCTGTCTTTCTGTCCACCCTGGCTGGAATATAAAAATGAAAAATAATAATAGCCTGCTACGCCATCTACCCTGGCTGCTGCTGGCAATCGTAGGAGCGTGCGCCCTGGGCGTAGTGGCCTTGCGCCGCGGCGAGGCGATCAACGCCTTGTGGATCGTGGTCGCAGCAGTGGCCATTTATCTGGTTGCTTACCGTTACTACAGTCTGTTCATCGCTAACCATGTGATGCAGCTCGATCCACTGCGGGCTACCCCCGCTGTGCTGAACAACGACGGTCTGGACTATGTGCCGACCAACAAACACATCCTTTTTGGTCACCACTTCGCGGCAATCGCCGGCGCAGGGCCTTTGGTCGGCCCGGTACTGGCGGCGCAGATGGGCTACCTGCCCGGCACGTTGTGGCTGATCGCCGGCGTGGTGCTGGCCGGGGCGGTGCAGGACTTCATGGTCCTGTTCCTGTCCACTCGTCGCAACGGCCGTTCCCTGGGGGACATGGTCCGCGAAGAAATGGGCCGTGTGCCCGGGACCATCGCGCTGTTCGGCTGCTTCCTGATCATGATCATCATCCTCGCGGTGCTGGCGCTGATCGTGGTCAAGGCCCTGGCCGAAAGCCCGTGGGGCATCTTCACGGTGATGGCAACCATTCCGATCGCGATGTTCATGGGCATTTACATGCGCTACATCCGCCCGGGCCGCATCGGTGAAATCTCGATTGTCGGCGTGCTGTTGCTGCTGGGTTCGATCTGGCTGGGCGGGCAGATTGCCGCTGACCCGGTGTGGGCCAAGGCCTTCAGCTTCACCGGCATCCAGATCACCTGGATGCTGGTGGGTTATGGCTTCGTGGCTGCCGTGTTGCCGGTGTGGCTGATCCTCGCGCCACGGGACTACCTGTCTACGTTCCTGAAAATCGGCACCATCATCGCCCTGGCGATTGGCATCCTGGTGACCATGCCCGACCTGAAAATGCCGGCGCTGACCCAGTTCATCGATGGCACCGGCCCGGTGTGGAAGGGCGGCCTGTTCCCGTTCCTGTTCATCACCATCGCCTGTGGCGCGGTCTCGGGTTTCCACGCACTGATCTCCTCGGGCACCACGCCCAAGTTGCTGGCCAGTGAAGGGCACGCCCGTTACATCGGCTACGGCGGCATGTTGATGGAGTCGTTCGTGGCCATCATGGCAATGGTTGCCGCTTCGGTGATCGAGCCAGGGGTGTACTTCGCCATGAACAGCCCGGCCGCGATTGTCGGCGGTGACGTGGTGGCTGTGGCGCAAACCGTCAGCAGCTGGGGTTTTGCAATTACCCCGGAAGCGTTGCAGGCGGTGGCCCATGACATTGGTGAGTCCACCATCCTGGCCCGTGCCGGTGGTGCGCCGACCCTGGCGGTCGGTATCGCGCAGATCCTGCACAGCGTCCTGCCGGGTGAAAACACCATGGCGTTCTGGTACCACTTTGCGATCCTGTTCGAAGCGCTGTTCATCCTGACTGCGGTCGACGCCGGTACCCGTGCCGGTCGCTTCATGCTGCAGGATTTGCTCGGCTCCTTCGTGCCGGCGCTCAAGCGTACCGAGTCCTGGACGGCCAACCTGATCGCCACCGCAGGTTGCGTGGCGATGTGGGGTTACCTGCTGTACCAGGGCGTGATCGACCCACTGGGCGGCATCAACACCTTGTGGCCGCTGTTCGGTATCTCCAACCAGATGCTGGCCGGTATCGCGCTGATGCTCGCCACGGTTGTGCTGATCAAAATGAAACGCCAGCGCTACATCTGGGTGACCATGCTGCCAGCCGTATGGCTGCTGATCTGCACCGTGACCGCAGGCTTCATCAAGCTGTTCGACGCCAACCCGGCGATCGGCTTCCTGTCGCTGGCCAAGAAATACAGCGATGCCTTGGCCGGCGGCCAGATCCTCGCACCGGCCAAGAGCATCGACCAGATGCAACACGTGATCTGGAACGCCTACACCAACGCAACGCTGACGGCGCTGTTCCTGTTCGTGGTCTTCAGCATCCTGTTCTATGCGCTCAAGGTCGGCATTGCTGCCTGGGGCAAAAAGGAACGTACGGATAAAGAAGCGCCATACCAGGCCATCCCGGACGCTTGATAGAGGATTGCAATCATGTTCAATGACATCAGTCGCCTCGGTAAATACCTCGGTCAGGCCGCGCGCCTGATGGTCGGCATGCCCGACTACGACACCTACGTCGAGCATATGCAAACCAAACACCCGGGCAAACCGATGATGGACTACAAGGCGTTCTTCCGGGAACGCCAGGAGGCCCGTTACGGCGGCAAGGGTGGGCCCAAGTGCTGCTAGCCCGGTAGTTCGGGCTGCGGTGATCCCTTGTGGGAGCGGGCTTGCTCGCGAAGGCGGTCTTTCAGTGATGCATGTGCTGACTGACACGCCAACTTCGCGAGCAAGCCCGCTCCCACATTTGTTTTGTGTTTCTTCAAGGAGAATTCTTTGTCCTCTCCCATTCCCGTCACCGTCCTCAGCGGCTTCCTCGGCGCTGGCAAGACCACCTTGTTGCGTCACCTGCTCAAGGCCGAGCACGGCTTGAAAATCGCCGTGATCGAAAATGAATTCAGCGACGCCGGTATCGACACCCAACTGTTGGGCAGCGAGCCGGTGCAAGTCATGACCCTGTCCAATGGCTGCGTGTGCTGCACCATCCACACTGACCTGACCAAGGCCCTGTACCTGTTGCTGGAGCGCCTGGACAGCGGCGAGATCGCCTTCGACCGCCTGGTGATCGAGTGCACCGGCCTGGCCGACCCGGCCCCTGTGGCCCAGACCTTTTTCATCGATGAAGAACTGCGCGAGCGCTACATCCTCGACGGTATCATCACCCTGGTGGACGCGGCCCACGCGGAGCACCACCTGACCCAGACCATCGCCCAGGCGCAGATCGGGTTTGCCGACCGCCTGCTGGTGAGCAAGCGCGACCTGGTGGACGATGCCACCTTCGACGCCCTCAGCGAGCGCCTGACTCGTATCAACCGCCGGGCGCCGATTCGTGTGGTGGAACACGGCAAGATCGACCTCGCCGAACTGCTGGATGTGCGCGGCTTCAACCTAAACGCCGGCATGAGCCTGCGCCCGGTGAGCCAGGCGCCGTCCATCGACCGTATTTCCAGCCTGGTGCTGCGCACTGACCAGCCGCTGGATATCGACAAACTCAGCGAGTTCATGAACGAGCTGCTGGAAGACCACGGCAAGCAATTGCTGCGCTACAAAGGCGTGCTGAACATTGCCGGGGAAGACCGGCGCATGGTGTTTCAGGGCGTGCTGAAGCTCTACGGGTTCGATTGGGACACCGAATGGGCCGAAGGCGAAGCGCGGGAAAGTGTGATTGTGTTTATTGCTGACGAGTTGCCGGAAGAGAAGATTCGCGAAGGCTTTGCGCGGGTTTACCAATCCTGACTTGAAACGCAGTCAAAATGTGGGAGCGGGCTTGCTCGCGAAAGCGGTGTATCAGTCAGCCCATGCATCAACTGACACAGCGCTTTCGCGAGCAAGCCCGCTCCCACATTTGATGTCATTTCAAATTGAGAAAGCAGCGTTTTCAGGCATAAAAAAGCCCGGCTCAAGAGCCGGGCTTTTTGTTCAAGCTACTGCAATCAAGCGCCGTATACCGGCAGCTTCTTGCAGATGGCCTTGACCTTCTCACGAACAGAATCAATCACTGCTTCGTTGTTCAGGTCAGCCAGGATGTCGCAGATCCAGCCAGCCAGTTCCTTGCACTCTGCTTCCTTGAAGCCACGAGTGGTCACAGCCGGGGTGCCGAAGCGCAGGCCGGAGGTGACGAACGGCGAACGTGGGTCGTTCGGTACCGAGTTCTTGTTCACGGTGATGAAGGCTTTGCCCAGAGCGGCGTCAGCGTCTTTACCGGAGATGTCCTGCTTGATCAGCGACAGCAGGAACAGGTGGTTCTCAGTACCGCCGGACACCACGTCAAAACCACGCTCGATGAACACGCCGGCCATGGCCTTGGCGTTTTTCACCACTTGCTGCTGGTAGGTCTTGAACTCAGGCTGCAGCGCTTCCTTGAAGCAGATCGCTTTGGCGGCGATCACGTGCTCCAGCGGGCCACCCTGGCCGCCCGGGAATACCGCGGAGTTCAGCTTCTTCTCGATCTCGGCGTTGGCGCGAGCCAGGATCAGGCCGCCACGTGGACCGCGCAGGGTCTTGTGGGTGGTGGTGGTCACGACGTCAGCGAACGGCACCGGGTTCGGGTAGACGCCAGCGGCGACCAGACCGGCCACGTGGGCCATGTCGACGAACAGGTAGGCGCCGACCTTGTCAGCGATTTCGCGGAAGCGTGGGAAATCCAGGATCTGCGAGTAGGCAGAGAAACCGGCCACGATCATTTTTGGCTTGTGCTCAATGGCCAGGCGCTCGACTTCGTCGTAGTCGATCAGGCCGTTGCCGTCGATGCCGTACTGAACGGCGTTGTACAGCTTGCCGGAGGAGGAAACGCTGGCGCCGTGGGTCAGGTGACCGCCGTGGGCCAGGCTCATGCCCAGGATGGTGTCGCCCGCTTGCAGCAGGGCCAGGTACACGGCGCTGTTGGCTTGGGAGCCGGCGTGTGGCTGGACGTTGGCGTAATCGGCGCCGAACAGTTCCTTGGCGCGGTCGATGGCCAGTTGCTCAACGATGTCGACGAACTCGCAACCGCCGTAGTAGCGCTTGCCCGGGTAGCCTTCGGCGTACTTGTTGGTCAGAACCGAACCTTGAGCCTCCATCACGGCGGGGCTGGTGTAGTTTTCCGAAGCGATCAGCTCAATGTGCTCTTCCTGGCGCTGAGCTTCTTGCTCCATGGCGGCAAAGAGATCGGCGTCGTACTTGGCAATAGTCAAATCACGGCTGAACATGGCGGTCCTCAAGGATCGGGGGCAGAAAAGAAGCGCATTCTAACCCAATGGGTTTTAGATGGCATATGAAAGGACATCATGTCGCGGACAAGCGGGGCTCATCTGGGGATAGGTGGTGTTTGTTCGGGCCCCTTCGCGAGCAAGCCCGCTCCCACATTCAATCGGGTTCCTTCAGGTGGAATACGGTCGAATGTGGGAGCGGGCTTGCTCGCGAAGAGGCCATCAGCATCACCTGAGGATTTCAATCGAACATAAACAGCGCATCATTGCTGAACTGCGCCTCAAACCGGTTCGCCGGCATCGGTCGCCCGAACAGGTAGCCCTGCACCTCATCGCAACCGTGCTCCCGCAGGAAGTCCAGCTGCTCATGGGTTTCCACACCCTCGGCGATCACCGCCAGGTTCAGGCTGTGGGCCATGGCGATAATCGCCCGGGCAATCTGCGCATCCTGCTCACCCGACGGCAGGCCGTCGACAAAGGTGCGGTCGATCTTCAGCACGTCGATGGGGAACTGCTTGAGGTAGTTCAGCGATGAATAACCGGTGCCGAAGTCATCTACCGCGATGCTCAGGCCGAGGTTTTTCAGGCTGGCGAGGATCTGCATCGCTTCGTTGACCTCGCGCATCAGGATACTTTCGGTCAGCTCCAGCTCCAGGCACGCCGGCGGCAGGCCGGTGTCCTTGAGGATGGTGGCGATGCGCTCGCCCAGTTGCCCGTCGGAGAACTGCCGGGCCGAAATGTTGACCGAAACCTTGGGTACCCGCACCTTGTTCTGGTGCCAGGTCTTGAGTTGGCGGCAGGCTTCGCTGATCACCCAGTCACCCACGTCCACCACCAGCCCCAACTCCTCCAACACCGGAATGAAGTCCCCCGGCGGCACCAGCCCGCGACGCGGATGGCGCCAGCGCAGCAGGGCTTCGGCACCGGTCAAACGTTTGCCGTCGCCGCTGAACTGCGGCTGGTAATACAGCACGAATTCGTTCTGTTCCAGGGCGTGGCGCAGGTCGCTTTCCAGCTCCAGGCGTTCCAGGGCGCTGGCGTTCATGTCGGCCTGGTAGAACTGGAAGTTGTTCTTGCCCCGCTCCTTGGCGTGGTACATCGCCGTGTCGGCGTTTTTCATCAACTGGCTGAGTTCGTTGCCGTCCTGCGGGCTCAGGGCGATGCCGATACTGGCGGTGACGAAGAACTCGCGGCCCTCCAGCACAAACGGCTTCACCAGGCTGGCCAGAATCTGCTCGGCCACGTGAATCGCCCGGTTCAGCGCCATCTCACGGTTGACCCGCGGTTGCAGCAGCAAGGTGAATTCGTCGCCGCCCATGCGTGCCACGGTGTCGTCTTCGGCGACGCAGCCCAGCAGGCGGGTGGCCATTTCCTTGAGCATGCGGTCGCCGGCGGCGTGGCCCAGGGAGTCGTTGATCGGCTTGAAGCGGTCGAGGTCAAGGAACATCAGCACCACCCACGACTTCTGCCGTTCCGCCGATTGCAGCGCGGTGTGCAGGCGGTCCTGGAACAGCGTGCGGTTGGGCAGGTGGGTCAGGGCGTCGTAGTAGGCCAGGCGGTGGATGCGCTGCTCGCTGGCCTTGCGTTCGCTGATGTCACTGAAGAAGCACACGTAGCTGGCCAGGTCGCCTTCGTCGTCGAACACCGCCGTGATGCCGACCCAGGCCGGGTAATGCTCGCCGTTACGGCGCTTGAGCCACACTTCGCCTTCCCAGGTGCTGTGCTGGTGCAATTGCTTGAGCACGTAGCGCAGGTGGGCTTCCTGCTGTTCGTCGACGGTGAGCATGTTCGGCAACTGGTCGAGCACGTCCGCCACCGCATAACCGCTGACCCGGCTGAACGCCTCGTTGGCCTGCACGATGTAGCCGGCCGGGTCGGTGATCAGGATCGCCGAGGTGGAGTGTTCGAATACCGTGGCCGCCATGCGCAGGTCTTTTTCCGCACGGCGCTGCTGGCTGATATCGCGACCCACGCCAAGGATGCCCTCGAACGCGCCGTGTTCGTCCCACACCAGCACCAGGCGCAGTTCGATGGGGATCTTGCGCCCGTCGGCCCGCAGGCAGTCGAACAGGAACAGTTGGGTCTGCACGTCGTTGCGCAAGGCCGCGAGGGATTCGGGTTGGTCCAGGGCGCGGCTGACTTGCTCCACCAGGGAGTAGATACCGGTCAGTTGCTGCGGGTTGGCGATGGTCGATTGCCAGCCGTTTTCGAAGATCCAGTCGACGTCATAGCCCAGCACCGCGTTCACCGAAGGGCTGACGTAGTTGAGGGCCAGCTTGCTGTCGGTGGAGAAGATTACGTCGCTGATGCTTTCCGCCAGCATGCGGTAGCGCTGTTCGCTGTCACGCAGGGATTCACTGGCTTCGATCTGGTCGGTGATGTCCTTGGCGACGCCGATGATGCGCGTCACCTGGTCAGTCTTGTCACGGGCCAGGGCCTGTTCGCGGATGTCGAAGCGCCGCCATTGGTTGTTGCGGTGGCGAAAGCGCAACTGGCACTGCAACTGGCTCAGGTAGCCGGCCTGGCGCTGTTGCAGGCGCAGGTCGTGGTAGCGCTCGGCGTCTTCGGGGTGCAGCAGGATCTCCCAGAAGTACTCGCCCATCTGCTGCAGCTCGGGCTTGTTGTAGCCCAGGGTGTGGCCCAGGTGGTGGTTGCTGAAAATCATCCGCTGGCTGATCACGTCCTGCACATACAGGTGATCGGGCACGGTGCGCACCACGTCCGACCAGAAACTCTCGCGCTCCACCAGTGACAACTCGATCAGCTTGCGGCTGGTGATGTCGCTGATGCTCAGGATCACGGCCTTGAAGTCGTCCTGTTGTTCCGGCAGGCGCATCACCAGCCACAGGTATTGGTCGTTGCCTTCGATATCGCTGAGCTGGATTTCCAGTTCAAGCTGCTTCTGCTGGGTCAGCACCGCGTCGATCACCTGGTTGCCGATGGCGGTCGGGCTCGACGGGCAGGCGTCGATCAGGCGTTCCCAGGCCTGCTCGCAAGAAGCGACATTCAGCAGGCGCACCGCCACCTGGTTGACCTCGGTGATGCGCAGTTCCTTGAGCAGTTGCTGGCGCTGTTCCGGGTTGTCTTGCAGCAACTGTTGCAACTGCTCGCGGGTTTGCAGTCGGGCTCTATCGAAGAACGCGCGCAGGCCCGACAGGTCGAGCACGCACAGCGCCACGCCGGTGCCTTCGAAAATATCCTGGTAGCGCCGGCGCCCCTCGTGCACCTGGCGCTGGCGGCGGCGCATGTTCAGCAGCACGATCACCGGGATCAGCGAGAAGGCCAGGCCCAGCAGGCATTTGCCGATAAAGGCCGGCAGCAGTTGCTCCAGCACGGCGGCGCGGTCGAACAGGCCGCGCAGTTGCCAGTCGCTCTTGCTCAGGGGCGTGACCAGTACACTTTTGTTCAATTCGTCCGGGGTCAACGCGGTGGCCCATTGGGCCGGCATCCCGCTGTCACGGCTGACCACCCGGTGGTTCAGGCGGTTTTCGATGACCCACATCGGGCGCTGGCCCTGGCCATCCTGGCGGGTCAGGTTGGCCAGGTAATTGGGGGCCAGGCGCAAGGCCCAGTACATCTTGGTGCCGCCGCTGGGCTGGTGCAGCAGCAGGTAGATGACGGTGCCGTCGTTGTTGTTGCTCAGGTAATAGGACTGGGCGTGGCTGCGCTTGACCAGTTCTTCGAGCCAGGCGCTGTCCTGGCTGTCGCTGGCGCTGTCACTGATCATCGCGCCGCTGGGGGCGAGCAGGGCGACGCTGCGCAACTCCGGCAAGGAGCGTTGCAAGGTGCGCATCAGGATTTGTTGCTGTTCGGCGTCCCGCGGCGGTTCGACGATCGGGAGCAGGTTCAGCGCGATCTGCGCACTGAGGGCCATGTTCAGGCTGATCTGTTCGGCCAGGTCGGCGCTGTAGTCGATGGTGTATTGCTGCTGGTTTTTCTGGTTTTGCTGCAACTGGTCCAGCAGTTGCCAGAACAATAACGCGAGCAGCAACAGGACCAGCGTCGCCAATGCGCCCTTCAGGGTTCCGTGCAGGGGCGCTCCCGGCGCTATATGAGCGGCGCGCAGGGGAGTTGGCGGCGTTACGTTGGACAAACTGTGATCCTGCGGTTTGGCTGGACTGGCGCGCGACGTGCACTATAAGCCGGACGCCCGGAGGGCGGCTAGCATGCCTTGTGTTGTGGCAAAGTGCCAGCCCCGCCTGGCTGGACTGCCCACCCGCATTCAGGTAGCTTTGCCGGTTACGCGAGGGCGTTCCAGCCCCAGACAATCAGGCATCTACCGCACGCAGGCATTGATAGACATCAACGGCCCGCGCGGCGCATGGCCTGGCACGGGTTTCGCCCGCTTAATTCATCAGTCACTGACGCTAGGTTCACCATGGCTCAATACGTCTTCACCATGCATCGGCTGGGAAAAGTTGTTCCGCCGAAGCGGGAAATCCTGAAAAACATTTCTCTGTCCTTCTTCCCGGGCGCCAAGATCGGCGTGCTCGGCCTCAACGGTTCGGGTAAATCCACCCTGTTGAAAATCATGGCCGGCGTCGACACCGAGTTCGACGGCGAAGCCCGCCCGATGCCCGACCTGAACATCGGCTACCTGCCACAGGAACCTATCCTGGACCCGACCAAGACCGTGCGTGAAGTGGTCGAGGAAGCGGTCAGCGTGATCAAGAACGCCCAGGCCCGCCTGGACGAGGTCTACGCGGCCTACGCTGAAGAAGACGCCGACTTCGACAAACTGGCGGCAGAACAGGCCAAGCTCGAAGCCATCCTGCAAGCCGCCGACGGTCACAACCTGGACCGCCAGCTGGAAGTCGCCGCCGACGCGCTGCGCCTGCCGGCGTGGGACGCCAAGGTTGAACACCTGTCCGGTGGTGAAAAGCGTCGTGTGGCCCTGTGCCGCCTGCTGCTGTCGGCCCCCGACATGCTGCTGCTCGACGAACCGACCAACCACCTGGACGCCGATTCCGTCGCCTGGCTGGAGCATTTCCTGCACGACTTCCCGGGCACCGTGGTTGCGATCACGCACGACCGGTACTTCCTGGACAACGTTGCTGGCTGGATCCTCGAGCTCGACCGTGGCGCCGGTATCCCTTACGAGGGCAACTACTCCGGTTGGCTGGAAGCCAAGTCCGACCGTCTGGCCGCCGAATCCAAGCAGCAATCGGCCCATGAAAAGGCCATGAAAGACGAGCTGGAATGGGTGCGTAAAGGCGCCAAGGCGCGTCAGTCGAAATCCAAGGCCCGTCTGGCGCGTTTCGAAGAGATGCAGTCCCAGGAATTCCAGAAGCGTTCCGAGACCAACGAAATCTACATCCCGGCCGGTCCGCGCCTGGGTGACAAGGTCATCGAGTTCAAGAACGTCTGCAAGGGCTACGGCGACCGCGTGTTGATCGACAACCTGTCGTTCTCCATGCCAAAAGGCGCCATCGTTGGCGTGATCGGCGGTAACGGTGCGGGTAAATCCACACTGTTCCGCATGCTGATGGGCAAGGAACAACCGGACTCGGGCACCATCGAAGTCGGCGAAACCGTGCAGCTGGCTTGCGTTGACCAGAGCCGCGACGACCTCGACGGCAGCAAGACGGTGTTCCAGCAGATTTCCGACGGTTCCGACCAGATCCGTATCGGCAACTACGAAATCCCGTCGCGCACCTACGTGGGTCGCTTCAACTTCAAGGGCGGCGACCAGCAGAAGTTCGTCAAGGACCTGTCCGGTGGTGAGCGCGGTCGCTTGCACCTGGCCCTGACCCTGAAAGAAGGCGGCAACGTATTGCTGCTCGACGAACCGTCAAACGACCTCGACGTTGAAACCCTGCGTTCCCTGGAAGAAGCCCTGCTGGACTTCCCGGGCGCCGCCATTGTGATCTCTCACGATCGGTGGTTCCTTGACCGCGTGGCCACTCACATCCTGGCGTACGAAGACGACTCCCAGGCGGTGTTCTTCGAAGGCAACTACACCGAATACGAAGCCGATCGCAAGAAACGCCTCGGCGAAGCTGCTGCCCAGCCGCATCGTGTACGGCACAAGAAGCTGGCCTGATCCGGGTTGGTGGTTTGAACAAGCGGAGCCTTCGGGTTCCGCTTTTTTTTGCGTGTTTTCAGGTGGACCGCGTCGTCTGCATCGCAGGCAAGCCAGCTCCCACAGTTGACCGCATTGTCATGGATGTACTGGATCAAATGTGGGAGCTGGCTTGCCTGCGATAGCGGATTAACTGTTGGTGCAAGGCCTGGATTGAAATCCTCATTAAGGTGCAAAAAACGCCTGTATTTATATCTAATGCACCATTTAAATTCACAAAAGCGACATTTTGCCCTGTCGCGGTGCGACATGAATTGATAAAGTCCGGGACAAATCTCCTTTAACGACAATAAATTTGCCGAGACTTTTCATGATCGAATCCGTTGAATCCTTCCTTGCCCGCCTCAAGAAACGCGACCCCGACCAGCCGGAATTCCACCAGGCCGTGGAAGAAGTCCTGCGCAGTTTGTGGCCGTTTCTTGAAGCCAATCCCCACTACCTGAACTCGGGCATCCTGGAGCGCATCTGCGAGCCGGAGCGTGCGATTGTGTTCCGGGTGTCGTGGGAAGATGACCAGGGCAAAGTACGGGTCAACCGCGGGTTCCGGATCCAGATGAACAGCGCCATCGGCCCTTATAAAGGTGGCCTGCGCTTCCACCCGTCGGTGAACCTGGGCGTGCTGAAATTTCTCGCCTTCGAACAAACCTTCAAGAACTCCCTGACCTCGCTGCCCATGGGCGGCGGCAAGGGCGGCTCGGACTTCGATCCCAAGGGCAAGAGCGACGCCGAGGTGATGCGTTTCTGCCAGGCGTTCATGAGCGAGCTGTATCGCCATATCGGCTCGGACGTGGACGTGCCCGCCGGTGATATTGGCGTGGGCGCCCGGGAGATCGGCTTCCTGTTCGGCCAGTACAAGCGCCTGAGCAACCAGTTCACCTCGGTGCTGACCGGCAAGGGCATGAGCTACGGCGGCAGCCTGATTCGCCCGGAGGCCACCGGTTTTGGCTGCGTGTACTTCGCTGAAGAAATGCTCAAGCGCAACGGCGAGCGGGTCGAAGGCAAGCGCGTGGCCATCTCCGGCTCCGGCAACGTCGCCCAGTACGCGGCGCGCAAGGTCATGGACCTGGGCGGCAAGGTGATTTCCTTGTCCGACTCCGAAGGCACTCTGTACTGCGAAAGCGGTTTGACCGAAGAACAATGGTCGGCATTGCTTGAACTGAAAAACGTACAGCGCGGGCGCATCAGCGAGCTGGCATCGCGTTTCGGCCTGGAATTCCGCGCCGGCAAAGCACCATGGGAACTGGCCTGCGACATCGCGTTGCCCTGCGCCACCCAGAATGAACTGGACGCCGAAGCGGCGCGCACCCTGTTGCGCAATGGCTGCGTCTGCGTGGCCGAAGGCGCCAACATGCCGACCACCCTGGAGGCGGTGGATATCTTTATCGAGGCCGGCATCCTGTTCGCGCCAGGCAAGGCGTCCAATGCCGGCGGGGTGGCGGTGAGCGGGCTGGAGATGTCGCAGAACGCCATGCGCCTGCTGTGGACCGCCGGTGAAGTGGACAGCAAGCTGCACAACATCATGCAGTCGATCCACCATGCGTGCGTGCACTACGGCGAAGAGAACGGCCGGGTCAACTACGTGAAGGGCGCCAACATTGCAGGCTTCGTGAAGGTTGCGGATGCAATGCTGGCCCAGGGCATCGTTTAACCCTCGGGTTCGATGCGCAGGATTTCGATCAACTGATCACCGACGGGGCGCCTCCACAGCACCTCGTCGCCCACCTGTGCACCCAGCAGCGCGCGGCCCAGGGGCGAACCCCAGTTGATCAGGCCCACCGTGGCGTCGGCCTGGTCTTCGCCCACTAACTGAATGCGCTGCGCTTCGTCCTGTTCGTTGGCAAAGGTCACCCAGCTGCCGATTTGCACCTTGTCGGTGGAGGTTGCCGGCGCCACCACCTGTGCGCTTTGCAGGCGCTGGTTGAAGTAACGCAAATCCCGCTCAAGGTCGGCCTGGCGCTGTTTATCGGCCTGCTCGCCCTTGGCGGATTCTTCGCTGTGCTCATGCTGCAACTGCGCGACCCTGGCCTGCAATTGTGCAAGTCCGCGGGCAGTGAGGTGATTGGGTTGCGCGCTGACCTGGCGTTCCACCGGTTGGCTGGCCTGGGCAGCGGCGCTGTCTTCGTTGACGAAAGCTCGACTCATGACGTTCTCCTGCTATGGAGTTTGGGCCATGGTCGCAGGGGTTAAGTTTCGCTGGATGTCTGGAAGCGACCTATTGCGAGCGAAAGGCCCTGGCAGCGTCGCGGTCTTTTTCCTGTTGCCAGGCGCGTTCGCGGTCGTCCCAGTGGCGATTCTTGTAGTCGTTCAGGTCTTCGTTCTCGCGCATGGCCTTGCATTGGCGAAAGCCATCATCCCAGCCTTCGGCGTAGGTGCGGTCTTTCAGGTAGCGCGGGACGTTCTTGCGAAATTCCCCGGTGATCACCCCGGCAGCCTGGCGGCCGCTGCTGCAACCGTCGTCATAGCCATCGGCGAAGGCGGGTGGATAACCCTTGGCCAGCAAATCCTCATGGGTTGATTGGCAACCCGACAGCAGGGCCAACAGGCCCAGCACTCCAGCGTACCGCCACATCGCTTGCTCCCTGGCCGTTGAACGGCTGATGGGGGAAGTGTAGGAGTGGATTCGTTCGGGGTATGTGAAACGGATGTGAGAAAACCGTGTGACGCTGCGGCTTCGGGCGATCACGCGCCCCCTGTGGCGAGGGAGCTTGCTCCCGCTGGGGCGCGAAGCGGCCCCTGTTCAGGGTATTGAGATATTCCAGAGAGGGTGAGGTGTCTGGTTTTGGGGCTGCTGCGCAGCCCAGCGGGAGCAAGCTCCTTATGGACTAATTAGAGATCGTTCCCACGCTCTGCGTGGGCATGCCGCTCTGGACGCTCTGCGTCCGCTTTTAAAGGTCGTGACGCGGAGCGTCACAGGATGCATTCCCTCGCGGAGCGTGGGAACGATCTACGGCTCAGGGATTAATAGTGATACCACTTCACTTCCAGCATCACTTCGTTCACCGGTGTCGCGAGGTGGCTGTATTCCCGCTGCGCACTCAGTCTCAGCCCCAGGTTGCGCGACAATTCCCACTGTTGATTCAGGCTGATACTGCGCCGCACCTCGCCATTGGTGAAGAAGTCACCCTTGGCTTCCAGGCTCAGGTTGCCCAGCGGGTTGCGCCACAACACACCTGTATTGAACCCGGCAGCCGGGGAGATGGCTTCACCGAAGTCGCTGTTGTGCTCCACGCGCACGGTGCCGAGGGCGAAGCCAAGCATGTCGTCGCGCAGTTGCCAGGTGCCGCCCGCGCCACCGTTGACGTGGCTGACGAGTGTCTCGTCGTCATGCTTGCCCGGTACGCGCTCCAGGCCGCCGGTGACTTGCCACGACCACGGCTGCAGCAGCTCGTTGCGTGGGGTCAGTGAGCGGATGGTTGCCAGATCCAGTTGCTGCAATTGCCAGTGGTTGCCTTCGTACTGGCGCAGTTTCATTTGCAGGATTTCAATCTGCGCGCCCAAGGGGAAGCCTTCGGCGTTGTCGTTCAGGTCGTGGTAGGCCATGCGCAGGCCGTATTCGCCGAAAGCCTTGTCGCCCCGGGTGCCGATGCCGGCTTGCCAGGTGCGGGATTCGTGGCCGTCTTCGGGCAGGCCGGGGCGTTCGATCTTCAGGTCCGGCGCCGGGTTCTGGTTGATCGCCCGCAGCAGTTCGAAGCTGCGCTGGGAGCGTTCGGTGTCGCGCTCCAGGCCGTTGGCGCGGTAGCGGCCAAGGCGGTAGGCGGCGTCGATGATCAGGGCCTGGCGGTCTTTGGCGATAGCCTTGAACGCCGGGTCCTGCAGTTGTTTCTGGTCGTCGCTGATCTTCAGCACCCATTGCTGCTCGTCGCTGTCCAGCGGCTTGGCGCGTTCCAGCAGCTCCCGTTCACGGGAAGGGCGGTAATCGATTTTCTCCACCAGGCCGGCTTCTTTCACGGCTTTTACCGTGTCGGTAGGGATCGCGGTCAGCGGGAATTGTTCGGTCAACCGCAGGCTTGGGCGGGCCACTTGCAGCAGTTCCAGCAGGCGATAGGAGCAGTTTTCGTCGAAGAAGAAGTAGTCGAATTGGATCTGCTTGAGTTCCCACACGTGCTCGACCATGCGCTCGGTCTCGACCTGGGTCAGGTTCAGGCGGTATTCCCACAGGTCGCGGTTCTCCAGGCTACGGTATTCCGAGAGTTTTTCCTGGTAGGGCACCAGCGCGAACAGGCCCGGGTAGCCGCCCATCAGGCCCTTCCAGGCGTAGAGGATGCTGTTGTCCGAGCCTTCGATATAGGCGCCAAAGTTGATCGCGTAGCTGAGCAGGGCGGTGTTGTTGCTCTGCACGTCAGCCTGGTCGATGCGCAGCAGGGTATGGCCGAACATTGATGACGGGCTGTTGAGGTAGGCCGCCGGGAAGATCATCACCGCGCTGTGGGGGGCGACGTCCTTGAACCATTGCTTGAACTCCTTGCAGTCCAGCGCCGGCAAGTCGCTCAGGTGCAACTGGTCCTTGAGCCAGCGTGTACGTGCCGGGTAAACGCATTGGGCGTGCTTTTCGCCGAGGCTGGCCGGGGCATACAGCGCCTCGACAGTGGCCTTCAGCTCCTGGTCCGGATGGTGGGCGCCATCGGGAGCGAGGAAGAATTTCTTGTCGCTGACATAGCTACGCCAGCCTTTGAACTTGCCGGATTCGTAGTGCCCCAGCGAAAGCCAGAACGGGTCGTTGGCCAGTTGCTGCAAACGTTGATCATCAAGGTGCGGCGCCGCATACAGCGGGGCGCAGGCGAAGAGTGCCAGGTAGGCAAGGCGTTTGAGCATGTGGGCAACTTAAGTCGAGATAAAAAGACCCAAAGGGGAGGCAGGTCCAAAAATAATAAAACCCGTGCCTCGAAAGGCACGGGCGGGTCGAGCTTAAGCCTGGGTAGCGTATTTCGCCAGACGGGTGTCGCTTTTCAGTACAGCCAGGGTGTTGTTGTGCACGTCATCAGCGGTTACGTCAGCCTTGCTGAAGATTTGCTGGAAGTGCTCGTGAGTCACAGCGGCAAAGTGCTCGCGATCTTCAGGAGCAACGCCCAGTACTACAGCGTAGGTAGTCAGCGCTTCGCCGTTACCCTTGGCCATGTCTTCGGACAGCTCGTTCATCATGCCATTCATGGCAATCCACGATTTGCCACCGTAGGTCAGTGCGCTGTTGGTGCTGCAGCCGTTGGTGCCCGAGGTCATGCCGAACGTGGCGTTACCCGAGGTACCGTTGGTGGTGGAGGCCAGGAAGTGAGCCGGAGTGCCGCGTTGGCCTTCGAACAACATGTTGCCCCAACCGCAGTTCGGGCCACCTGGCGCTTCTGCCATTGCATTGAGGGAGACGACGGTGAAGAGAGTACCGAGAAGGATCCGTTTCATAGCTTTGTTCTCTTTGTGTGCAAACCAATGGACAAGGGTTCAGGTGCCTGACAGCACCCTAGGGGTCGGTTATTAGTCCAACCCGCAGCAGGTTGGAGTTTAGGCATGATCCAAGGGTTCCGTGACTTTTTATGAAACAAGCCGGAAACACTCGGTTTTTTTACAGCCCCGAACACGGGTCTATGCTTTCCCCAAGCCGTCCTTGCCAGCCGGCCCAACCCGGCGCCAGAATGCCGTCATCTGCCCCGCCTGATGTAAGGAAGCCCGATGCCTGATCCTGTTGCTGCCAGCTTGCGTCTAGCGCCCGAAGCGCTGACTCGTCCTTTTTCCGCTGAACAGTTCAGCTTCTCGACCACCAATGATTTGGAGCCCTTTCGCGGTGTGCTTGGCCAGGAACGTGCGGTCGAAGCCTTGCAGTTTGGTGTGGCCATGCCACGCCCCGGTTACAACGTATTTGTGATGGGCGAGCCCGGTACCGGGCGCTTTTCGTTCGTCAAACGCTACCTCAAGGCCGAAGGCAAGCGCCTGCAGACCCCGGCCGACTGGGTCTACGTCAATAATTTCGATGAGCCTCGCGAACCCCGCGCGCTGGAACTGCCTGCGGGCGGTGCTGCCGCGTTCATCTCCGATATCAACGGCCTGATCGACAACCTGGTCGCGACCTTCCCGGCGGTGTTTGAACACCCGACGTATCAACAGCGCAAAAGCGCCATCGACCGTGCCTTCAACCAGCGTTACGACCGTGCCCTGGACGTCATCGAGCGCCTGGCCCTGGAAAAAGACGTGGCGCTGTACCGTGACAGCACCAACATTGCGTTTACCCCGATGCTCGACGGCAAGGCCCTGGACGAGGCCGAGTTCTCGCAGTTGCCCGAAGCCGACCGCGAGCGTTTCCACACCGATATTTCCGAACTGGAAGAACGCCTCAACGAAGAACTCGCCAGCCTGCCCCAGTGGAAGCGCGAGTCCAATAACCAGATGCGCCAGTTCAACGAAGAAACCATCACGCTGGCCTTGCAGCCACTGCTGGCGCCGTTGTCCGAAAAATATGCGGAGAACGCGGCCGTCTGCGGCTACTTGCAGGCGATGCAGGTCTACCTGCTGAAAACCGTGGTCGAGCAGTTGGTGGACGACGCGAAAACCGACGCCCAGGCCCGCAAGTTGCTGGAAGAACAGTACTGCCCGAGCCTGGTGGTGGGGCATCCGATCAACGGTGGCGCGCCGGTGGTCTTCGAGCCGCATCCGACCTACGACAACCTGTTCGGTCGTATTGAATACAGCACCGACCAGGGCGCGCTCTACACCACCTATCGCCAATTGCGTCCGGGTGCGCTGCACCGTGCCAACGGTGGTTTCCTGATCCTTGAAGCCGAGAAGATGCTCAGCGAGCCGTTCGTATGGGACGCCCTCAAGCGTGCCTTGCAATCGCGCAAGCTGAAGATGGAATCACCGCTGGGCGAACTGGGCCGCCTGGCCACGGTGACCCTCAACCCGCAAGTGATCCCGTTGCAGCTCAAGGTGATCATCATCGGCTCCCGCCAGTTGTACTACGCGTTGCAGGACGCGGATCCGGACTTCCAGGAGATGTTCCGGGTACTGGTGGATTTTGACGAAGACATCCCGATGGTGGATGAAAGCCTGGAGCAGTTCGCCCAGTTGCTGAAAACCCGCACCTCGGAAGAAGGCATGGCGCCGTTGACCTCCGATGCGGTGGCGCGGCTGGCGACCTACAGCGCGCGGTTGGCGGAGAACCAGGGCCGCTTGTCGGCGCGTATCGGTGATTTGTTCCAGCTGGTCAGCGAAGCGGACTTCATTCGTCACCTGGCCGGTGATGAGCGCACCGACTCCGGGCACATCGAGCGCGCACTCAAGGCCAAGGCCACGCGCACCGGGCGGGTGTCGGCGCGGATTCTCGACGACATGCTCGCCGGGGTGATCCTGATCGACACCGCCGGCGCGGCGGTGGGCAAGTGCAACGGGCTGACGGTGCTGGAGGTGGGTGATTCGGCGTTTGGTGTGCCGGCGCGGATTTCTGCCACGGTGTACCCGGGCGGCAGCGGCATCGTCGATATCGAGCGTGAAGTTAACCTCGGCCAGCCGATTCACTCCAAGGGCGTGATGATCCTCACCGGTTACCTGGGCAGCCGTTATGCCCAGGAATTCCCGTTGGCGATCTCGGCGAGTATCGCCCTGGAGCAGTCCTACGGCTATGTCGACGGCGACAGCGCGTCCCTGGGCGAAGCCTGCACCTTGATCTCGGCCCTGTCGAAGACGCCGCTCAAGCAGTGCTTTGCCATCACCGGCTCGATCAACCAGTTTGGTGAGGTGCAGGCGGTCGGCGGGGTCAACGAGAAGATCGAAGGTTTCTTCCGTCTTTGCGAGGCCCGCGGGCTGACCGGCGAGCAGGGGGCGATCATTCCCCAGGCCAACGTCGCGACACTGATGCTCGATGAGAAGGTGTTGCAGGCCGTGCGGCAGGGGCAATTCCACGTCTATGCCGTGCGTCAGGCCGACGAGGCCTTGAGCCTGCTGGTGGGTGAGCCTGCGGGTTCGCCCGACGAAGAGGGGCAATTCCCCGAAGGCAGCGTCAATGCGCGGGTGGTGGAGCGTCTGCGGGCGATCGCCGAGATGATCAGTGAAGATGACCTGAAGGAAGCCGAGAAGGAGTTGGCGCAGGAAGCACTGGCTGAGACCAAGCCGGTGTAATCAATGCCGAAGGGGCCTGGTTCCAGGTCCCTTCGGCATATTTTTGACGCCGTCGTGACGGCAGTCATCCGTTGGTCCCCCAGCCTTGGTTTGTACCGGGTTTCTTCTATTCTCAGCTCAAGGGATAGCCACAGGAGTCGCTGGATAGAAACAGTCTTGCCCTGCGAGGCTGAATACCGGATCTACCGAGGGTCGCCGCCATGTCGCGCAACCTCTGCCTCACCCGCCAGTGCCTGGGCCTGGTCACCCGTATCGAATGTTCCATTCGCCCTCTCGCGGGGGATACCGGGATGTGGACCTTGTTGTTTGCCGCCGGAATGACCGGCGAACAACCCTCCACCATCAAGTCCCAAGGCCCGTTCCACGGACCTTTCGTGGCACAAACCATCCTCGATTCGATTGTTGAAAGCCTGACCCTGCACGGCTACGAGCTGGCTGACGACCCGCAGATCTGGTGCCTGCACCTGCAGGCGCACTTGCGACAACTCAACGGTGGGCGGCAGACGGTGCTAAGCGATATCCGCTGACCGCACTCCCCCCGTAGCAGCTGGCGCTCGACAGCTGCTACGGG
>NZ_JBYSWF010000075.1:0-30794 GCF_058780865.1 Pseudomonas sp. GP01-A4 | reverse complement strand
GCTTACTTTTGCGCTTTTCAAAAGTGAGCCGCTGTAAGAGCGGAACCAATAGTGGCCGTTACCTAAATAACGGATATGTACCCCGCCCCAAGCCCCCCTCCACAATCAACAGCCTTTAAAAACCCCAGGCCGCTTCTCGATTATCGCCCGTACACCTTCCTTGGCATCCTCACTATTCAGCAGTTTCTCCACCAAAACGGGCAACCCGGCCGCCGCCGCGGTCTCCCCCTCGATCCGTGCCTGGCGCGCCGACATCAGCGTGGCCTGCACCCCCAGCGGCGCCTGCTGGGCAATGCGGTTTGCCAGCGCCACCGCCCGGGGCAACAAATCCTCGCTGGCCATCACCTCCTGCACCAACCCCAACCGCAGCGCTTCATGGGCATCAAACTCATCCCCCGTGAGCAACCAGCGCATGGCATTCCCCCACCCCGCGATCTGATGAAAGCGCAACGTCGCGCCCCCAAAAGGAAAAATCCCGCGCTGCACTTCCATCTGCGCAAACCGGGTATTGCTGGCACACAGATTGATATCCGCCGCCAACATCAACTCGATACCAATGGTCAGGCAGTACCCCTGAGCCGCAACAATCACCGGCTTACTGACCCGGGGCCCCGCGAAAACGCCCCACGGATCACAACCACCCAGAGGCGGTTGCCAGCCTTGTGCCATCGTGGGCCCCACATTGGCCAGGTCCAATCCGGCGGTAAAGTGATCGCCATGCCCGAAGACAATGGCCACCCGCGCTTCCTCATTGCGATCAAATTCGCCATACGCCAGGCTCAAATCATTGAGCAATTCCAGGTCGAACGCATTGCGCTTGGCCACGCGATCCAGCCCCAGCAACAGGATATGACCCTGCTGTTCACGGCTGACGCGGCTGTTGGTGGCTTGGTTCATGGGGTGTGCCCTCGGGCGCAAAGGGAGGTTTCGGACCGAAGGGCCCGCTGTTAAGGGTGAACCGTTTAAGCGTCATGACCAACAGGGCCGGGCCTTTGAAAAATAGACCCTGCTGCCTGGATGCGCAAAGCCTTTGATGCAGAGGCGTTTACCTGCGGTTTGCGATAAAAAAAGCTCCCTTTTTCAGCGATTTCCGGTATAGTGCGCGCCGGCCTTTAACCGGGCCGCGTTTAGGTAGCGCAATTCCCCGAAGTCAGCTTCGGCTGCACGTTCGCACAGCGGACTCTTCCTTGACGAATCTTTTTCATTCATTCGTTTTCGCAAATCCCCGCCGACAAAGCAGCCAGGGCGACTCTTGAGTCTCAACACGGCATGCGCAGCTTTGGAGCATGGGTCTTTGCGGATGCACTTAGAGGCAGACCCATGACCCAGGAAACCGGCGGCTTCGCCGCTTTTAATCTTAACCCGAACATTCTTGCTGCCGTCATCGCGACTGGCTACGAAGAACCTTCGGCTATTCAGCAGCAATCGATCCCGATCATCATGGCCGGCCAAGACATGATTGGCCAAGCGCAAACCGGTACCGGTAAAACCGCCGCGTTCGCCCTGCCAATCCTGCACTGCATCGATCCTGCCAAGCGCGAGCCGCAAGCCCTGATCCTGGCGCCAACCCGTGAGTTGGCGCTGCAAGTAGCAACCGCTTTCGAAACCTACGCCAAGCAAATGCCGGGCGTTACCGTTGTGGCCGTTTACGGCGGCGCGCCTATGGGCCCACAACTGAAAGCAATCCGTAACGGCGCACAAATCGTTGTCGCCACTCCGGGCCGTCTGTGCGACCACCTGCGTCGCGACGAAAAAGTGCTGTCGACCGTGAACCACCTGGTTCTGGACGAAGCTGACGAAATGCTCAAGCTGGGCTTCATGGACGACCTGGAAGTCATCTTCAAGGCACTGCCAGCAACCCGTCAGACCGTACTGTTCTCGGCTACCCTGCCACAGTCGATCCGTGCCATTGCCGAACGCCATCTGCGCGATCCGCAACACGTGAAGATCCAGACCAAGACTCAGACCGTTACCGCGATCGAACAGGCTCACCTGTTGGTTCACGCTGACCAGAAGACCTCGGCTGTATTGAGCCTGCTGGAAGTCGAAGACTTCGACGCCCTGATCATGTTCGTGCGCACCAAGCAAGCGACCCTGGACCTGGCCAGCGCCCTGGAAGCCAAAGGCTACAAAGCCGCTGCGCTGAACGGTGACATTGCCCAGAACCAGCGTGAGCGCGTGATCGACTCCCTCAAGGATGGCCGTCTGGACATCGTTGTGGCGACCGACGTTGCTGCCCGTGGCCTCGACGTTCCACGTATCACCCACGTGTTCAACGTTGACATGCCTTACGATCCAGAGTCCTACGTTCACCGTATCGGCCGTACCGGCCGTGCCGGTCGCGAAGGTCGTGCATTGTTGCTGGTGACTCCACGTGAGCGCCGCATGCTGCAAGTGATCGAGCGTGTAACCGGTCAGAAAGTTGCCGAAGTCCGCCTGCCGGATGCCCAGGCCGTTCTCGATGCGCGCATCAAGAAACTGACCAACAGCCTGTCGCCACTGGTGGCTGATGCTGAATCGACCCACGGCGACCTGCTGGACCGCCTGACTGCCGATATCGGTTGCACCCCGCGTGCCCTGGCTGCAGCCCTGCTGCGCAAGGCTACCAACGGTCAGGCCCTGACCCTGGCTGCCATCGAGAAAGAACGTCCACTGGTGCCGAACAACGCTCCGCGCGGTGATCGTCCAGAGCGTACTGGCGACCGTCCGGACCGTGGTGATCGTGAGCGTCGTGCTCCGGTTCCATTGGCTGAAGGCCGTGCTCGCTGCCGTACTGCGCTGGGCGCGCGTGATGGCATCGCTGCCAAGAACCTGCTGGGCGCTATCCTCAACGAGGGTGGCCTGGCACGTGAAGCGATCGGTCGCATCCAGGTGCGTGACAGCTTCTCCCTGGTGGAGCTGCCGGAAGATGGTCTGGAGAAACTCCTGACCAAGCTGAAGGACACCCGCGTTGCCGGTAAGCAGTTGAAGCTGCGTCGCTACCGCGAAGATTGATCCGCCCCCGGGCTGATTGATCGAACATAAAAAATCCCCGACTGGTTCGGGGATTTTTTTTGCCTGCAATCAGGCGAAACGGTAGATGTCCATGCCCAGCGCGCCCATGGTGAAGCCTTGGTGGGCTGCGCTGAATTCACCGCCGGCGCCCCAGGCGAAATACAGCGGCAGCAAATGCTCGTCGCTGGGGTGGCTGCGCACGGCATGAGGTGCCTGGCGACGATAGTCGTGCAGCGCGGCTTCATCGTTGGCTGCCAGTTTGCTGACCATCCAATCGCGAAAATCCCGCGCCCAGGGCTCGATGCTCTCCGGCCCGGCATGCCAGTCCAGTTCGCCGAGATTGTGGGTAATGCTGCCGGAGCCGATCAGCAGCACGCCCTGTTCCCGCAGGCTCGCCAGTGCGTGGCCGACACGGGTTTGCAGGGCAGGGCCCATGCGGCTTGGCAGCGATACCTGCACCACCGGGATATCGGCCGCCGGGTACATCAGCGACAGGGGCACCCAGGTGCCGTGGTCGAAGGGGCGCTGATCATCAATGCTCGCTTCCAGGCCGTCAGCCTTGAGCAATTGCACGATTTGGGCGGCCAACTGCGGGTCACCGGGTGCCGGATACTGCACCGCGAACAGTTCCCGTGGGAAGCCGCCGAAGTCGTGCCAGGTCTCTGGTGCGGCGCTGCCAGTCACGAGCAGCCCCTGGCTTTCCCAGTGCGCCGAGACCACCACAATGGCCTTGGGGCGTGGCAGCTCGGCTGCCAGGCGCTTGAGTGCCGGGCCACTGGCACCGGGTTGCAGGGCAAGCATGGGCGAACCGTGGGAGATAAACAGGCTGGGCAGCATGAGTAGGGTCCTGAGGGTTAAGATGGGACCATCTTCAATCAGATCATTGATCTAAATCTAATATAAGTTTTAGCGCTATTTGATCAAGTTTTAGGATAAATCATGGAGCCTGGATTTTGGCATGAGCGTTGGGCGCGCAATCAGACGGGTTTCCACTTGCCCGAGGTGAATCCTTACCTGCTGCGCCACTGGCCCGGTCTGGGTGTGGCGAGCGGGGCGCAGGTGCTGGTGCCGTTGTGCGGCAAGAGCCTGGACCTGGTGTGGCTGGCGAGCATCGGGCATCGGGTGATCGGGGTCGAGTTGTCGGAAAAGGCCGTTGAAGAGTTTTTCAGCGAGCAGGAGCTGATGCCGCAGGTCAGCCAGCGCGGCGCTTTCAAAGTTTTCCAGGCGGGTTCCATCGAGCTGTGGTGCGGGGATTTCTTCGCCCTGGATGCCGGTGCCGTGGTTGGTTGCACAGCGCTTTACGACCGGGCGGCGCTGATTGCCCTGCCACCGTTGATGCGCGAGCAGTATGCGGCGCACTTGAATGGGATTCTGGCGGGAGGCAGTCGTGGCCTGTTGATCACCCTCGACTATGAACAGTCGCAGAAGGCCGGCCCGCCGTTCGCGGTGAGCGATGAGGAAGTGCAATTGCTCCTGGGCGGCCGGTGGAGCCTGGATGTGCTGCAGGAGCAGGACATCCTGGGGGACAGCTGGAAGTTTGTTCAGGACGGCGTCACGCGCCTGGACGAGCGGGTGTACCGGTTGGCCAGGTGCTGAAGAGCGCCCACAAAAAAGGGGCGATTGAATCGCCCCTTCTTCTTGTCGCTGTCAGCCGCGACGACGCAGTGCGTCAATTCGCTCTTCCAGTGGCGGGTGGCTCATGAACAGGCGAGCCATGCCCTGCTTGATGCCACCGTTGATGCCAAAGGCCGTCAGGGTGTTCGGCATGTGCACCGGCAAGCCCTGTTCGGAGCGCAGGTGCTGCAGGGCGCTGATCATCGCGCCGGTACCGGCCAGGCGTGCGCCGGCTTCGTCTGCGCGGAATTCCCGTTTGCGCGAGAACCACATCACGATCGAGCTGGCGAGGAAGCCCAGTACCAGTTCGGCGAAGATGGTCGCCACGTAGTAGGCCATGCCCTGGCCCTGTTCGTTCTTGAAGATCACCTTGTCGACGAAGTTGCCGATGATCCGCGCGAAGAACATCACGAAGGTGTTCACCACGCCCTGGACCAGCGCCAGGGTGACCATGTCACCGTTGGCCACGTGGCCGATCTCGTGGGCCAGCACCGCCTTGATTTCGTCGGGCGAGAACCGCTCCAGCAAGCCCTGGCTGACGGCCACAAGGGCGTCGTTCTTGTTCCAGCCGGTAGCAAAGGCGTTTGCTTCATAGGCCGGGAAGATCCCGACTTCAGGCATCTTGATCCCGGCTTCGCGGGACAGTTGCTCGACGGTCTGCAGCAGCCATTGCTCATGACGGGTGCGTGGCTGGGTAATGATCTGGGTGCTGGTGCTCATCTTCGCCATCCACTTGGAGATGAACAGCGAGAAAATCGACCCGGCAAAACCAAAGACCGCACAGAAGATCAGCAGCTGATTGAGGTTCAGATCAACCCCGTTGGCCGCCATGATCCCATTGAAGCCGAAAAGGCTCAGCGTGATGCTGGCAATCAGCACGACCGCCAGGTTAGTGGCCAAGAACAGCAGAATGCGCATCATGGTTGTAGAATTCTCCTCATGCTTAATATGTCGCGTACTGCGGGGTATATAAGGTGCGGCATGGGGCTATTCAACCGGGGGACTATTTCAAACTGTGTCCTACAGCCTGAATGTAGAGCCTTGAAGGGAATTTCCGAGGCCTGGTGTGGCTCGGCAGCCTCGCCCCATTACCTTGCAGCCCTGTAATTATAGGGTGATGCCCGAGCAAGGGTGGAGCCGGCAGGCGTAAAAGGCGATACCGCCCGCGCAGGGCAGAGAAGTGTTGCCAGATAATCGCTGTACGACCACGGGTGGGCCGTACAGCGCAATGCCCATTACTGGCGATAGGACTTCAGGAAGTTGCCGATGCGACCGATGGCCATCTCCAGGTCATCCACCCGCGGCAGGGTGACCACCCGGAAGTGATCCGGCCACGGCCAGTTGAACGCCGTACCCTGGACCACCAGCAGCTTTTCCGACAGCAGCAGGTCGAGCACGAACTTCTCGTCGTTGAGGATCGGGCACACTTTCGGGTCGATTCGCGGGAACGCATACAGCGCCCCCATCGGCTTGACGCAACTGACGCCGGGAATCGCGTTCAGCAGTTCCCAGGTGCGGTTGCGCTGCTCCAGCAGGCGGCCTTGTGGCAGCACCAGGTCGTTGATGCTCTGGTAGCCGCCCAGTGCGGTCTGGATGGCGTGCTGGCTCGGCACGTTGGCACACAGGCGCATGTTGGCCAGCATGTCGATGCCCTCGATGTAGCTCTGGGCATTGTGCTTGGGGCCGGAAATGGCGATCCAGCCGGAACGGAAGCCCGCCACCCGGTAGGATTTAGACAGCCCGTTGAAGGTCAGGCACAACAGGTCCGGCGCCAGGGAGGCGGTGCAGATGTGCACGGCGTCGTCGTAGAGGATCTTGTCGTAGATCTCATCGGAAAACACCACCAGGTTGTGCTGGCGCGCGAGTTCGAGCATGCCCAGCAACACTTCCCTGGAGTAGACGGCGCCGGTGGGGTTGTTCGGGTTGATGATCACCAGGGCCTTGGTGTTCGGGGTGATCTTGGCCTTGATGTCGGCCAGGTCCGGGAACCAGTCGGCGCCTTCATCACACAGGTAATGCACCGGATGGCCACCGGCCAGGGTTACGGCGGCGGTCCACAGCGGGTAGTCGGGAGCCGGAACGAGTACTTCGTCGCCGTTGTTGAGCAGGGCCTGCATGGACATGACGATCAGCTCGGACACGCCGTTGCCCAGGTAGATGTCTTCGATGCCGACACCTTCAACCTGCTTCTGCTGGTAGTACTGCATGACGGCCTTGCGCGCGCTGAACAGGCCTTTGGAGTCGCTGTAGCCCTGGGCGGTAGGCAGGTTGCGGATCACGTCCTGGAGGATTTCGTCCGGCGCTTCGAAACCAAAGGGTGCCGGGTTGCCAATGTTCAGCTTGAGGATGCGATGGCCTTCCTCTTCCAGGCGTTTGGCGTGCTTGAGCACCGGGCCGCGAATGTCGTAGCAGACGTTGGCGAGCTTGTTCGATTTGCTGACCTGCATGGCGATGTGATCCTGAAAATGAACGATCCAGACGGTGTGAAGACTACCGTGCTGAGAATCCTGCGTTGGCCTGACCCATAAATACGTTTGAATGCCGGTAACGCGGGTGCCAGACTGGCGCTTTGAAGAGGCGCAATCATACGTGCCGCCTGATCCATGGAAAAGACACAGATCAGGCTTTTTCAGTTGCCGAGGTGTACCGATGGAAAAGTTGCAGAAAACCGTTGAAGAATGGAAAGCCATGCTCGACCCGGAGCAGTACAACGTGTGCCGCCTCAAAGGCACCGAGCGACCGTTCAGCGGCAAGTACAACGGCACCAAGACCGACGGCGTCTACCACTGCATCTGCTGCAATGAGCCGCTGTTCGATTCCAGGGCCAAGTTTGACTCCGGCTGCGGCTGGCCCAGCTTCTACGAGCCGATCGCCGAGCAGGCCATGGTCGAGATCCGGGACGTCAGCCACGGCATGATCCGCACCGAAGTCACCTGCGCCAAGTGCGATGCGCACCTGGGCCATGTGTTCCCGGACGGGCCGCCACCGACCGGTTTGCGTTACTGCATCAACTCGGTGTGCCTGGACCTGGTACCGCGCTGAGCCGTCAGGCTCCTGCGGGCTTCGTGCCCGCAGGGGCCGTTATATCAAGGCATAAGTCCCGCCAATTAAATTGCACGCAATTGAATTGCCTACTATCGTTCAGTCCTTCTTATCTCTGTAGAGGCACTGCCATGAGCGACAACCTGCTGAGCATCCCTTGCACCACCATCAAGGGTGAGCAAAAGACCTTGGCCGATTTCGCCGGCAAGGCGATTCTGGTGGTCAACACTGCCAGCAAGTGCGGCTTCACCCCGCAATACAAGGGGCTTGAGGAGCTCTGGCAGCATTACAAGGACCAGGGACTGGTGGTATTGGGCTTTCCCTGCAACCAGTTCGGCAAGCAGGAGCCGGGCAACGAAGGCGCCATTTCGGAGTTTTGCGAGCTGAACTTTGGTGTCAGTTTCCCGCTGTTCAAGAAGATTGACGTCAACGGCAGCGATGCCCACCCATTGTTCGTACAGCTTAAAAAGCAGGCCCCGGGATTGCTGGGCTCCAAGGGCATCAAGTGGAACTTCACCAAGTTCCTGATCGGTCGCGACGGCCAGGTGGTCAAGCGCTTCGCCCCGACCACCAAGCCCCAGGACCTGACCCAAGAGATCGAAGCCCTGCTCAAATGACCGACCTGTCCCTGGCCCTCGACGACCAACTGTGCTTCAAGCTCTACGCCGCCTCCCGCGCAGTCACCCGGGCCTACAAGCCGATGCTCGATCAGTTGGGCCTGACCTATCCGCAATACCTGGTGATGCTGGTGCTGTGGGAATGGCAGGCTGCAGCGGTGTCGCAGCCTACGGTCAAGGCCCTGGGCGAGCGCCTGCTGCTGGATTCCGGCACGCTGACGCCACTGCTCAAGCGCCTGGAGCAGCTTACCCTGGTGCGGCGTCAGCGCAGTGCGCTGGATGAGCGTGAAGTGCACCTGAGCCTGACCGATGAAGGCCGGCACCTGCGCGACCGGGTGCAGCCGCTGAAGGCCCGCCTGTTGTGTGACAGCGGCGTTGATCTGAACCAGGCCGATGCCTTGCGTGACGGTCTGGATCAGCTGTTGCGCCAGATCAAAGACTTGTCGTAGTCGGCACCCACAGATCGAGCAAGGCCTTGAGTTCTTCCCGGCGAAACGGCTTGGCCAGGTAATCGTTCATGCCCGCAGCCCGGCAGCGCTCGCGTTCCTCGGACATGGCGTTGGCCGTCAAGGCGACGATCGGCAAGTCCGGCCAGCGCCCGCTGCGGCGGATCTGCCGACTGGCCTCATAGCCATCCATCACCGGCATATTGCAGTCCATCAACACCATGTCGAAGCCTTGCTCTTCCAGCAGCTTGAGGGCTTCACCACCGTGGGCGGCGACGATCACCTCGCACCCGAGCTTGCCGAGCATGCCCTTGGCCACCAGTTGATTGACCGGGTTGTCCTCCACCAGCAGGATGCGCGCCCGGTGGGCGAGGGGGCCGGTTTCCAGCTGGATCAGGTCCAGGACCAGGTCCGGATCGGTGCGCAAGTTGCGTTGCAGGACCTGGTACAGCGCGGTGCGGCTCAGGGGACGGGCCTGTTGCTGCAAGGGGGCCAGGGCCGCGACTTCTTCGCTGGGCATGAAGTTGCCGTAGGCGGTTACCACCAGGATCGGGGCGGTGATCATCGGGCGCAGGCGGAACAGGCATTCGGGGCAGTCGGTGATCAGCAGGTCGGGATTCTGCCCGCTCAAGTCATCGTCGATGGAATAACAGCGCGGAGCCAGGCCCCAACTCGGCAGCAGGCTGGTGAGGAGTTCTGCCAGCCCGCTGCTGGTGCTGGTGATGGCGATTACATCTCCAGCCAAAGGCGCCAGGCGCACCGCCGGCAAGTGGGTCGGCAAGGGCAGGTCGGCACAGAACTGGCTGCCAAAGCCAGCTTCCGAGCTGATGCTCAGGCGGCCCTTCATGGCTTCGCACAGGTTGTGGGTCAGCGCCAGGCCCAGGCCTGTCCCGCCGAACTGGCGGGTGATGCCCGCACCGGCTTGGGTGAACGGCTGGAAAATCTTGACCTGGGCATCCTGGGCGATCCCGATACCGGTGTCGCACACCTCGATCCTGACCCGGCCGGCCTGGGCACTGAGGCGTACATCCACCCGGCCGAAACGTGTGAACTTCAGGGCGTTGGACAGCAAATTGCTGACAATCTGCCGTACCCGCGTCGGATCGCCCAGCACCTGGGCGGGAAACTGCGGGTCGATCAGGCACGTCAGCTCCACGCTGGGCGCGGCGTTTTGCGAGAGCAGGTTGGCGGTGTCTTCCACCAGTGAACCGAGGTCGAACGGGATGCTTTCCAGTTCCAGTTGGCCGGCGTCGAACTTCGACAGGTCGAGGATATCGTTGAGTAGCTCCACCAGTACTTTGCCGGAGTCATGGGCGATCGACAGTTGCTGGCGTTGCTCGGCGTTCAGCGGGCTGTCGAGGGAGAGGGCGATCATCCCCAGCAGGCCGTTCAGCGGTGTACGGATTTCATGGCTCATGTTGGCCAGGAACGCCGCCCGTGCCTGGGCCATGCCCAGGGCCGTCATCTTCGCCGCTTCCAGCTCGTCGTTCGAGAGCGTCAGCCGATGATTGATCGCCTTGAGCTCGGTGGTGCGGGCGGAGACGATGTCTTCCAGTTGGCCGAGGTATTCGGTCAGGCGATTTTCAGCATGCCGGCGTTGCTGGATTTCAGTCTCCATGTTTTCAAACTGTTGGTTGGCGACGTTGACCAGTACGCCGATCTCGTCGTGCTCGTGCCCCGGCGGGCAGTCCAGGCGCTCGTGCTTGCGTGAGCTCAGCTCGCGGATAATGCGCACCAGCGGCTTGGTCAGCATCACGTAGAAAAGCGCCAACAGAATGCCGGTGAGGATCAGGCTGCGGGCGAAGCCGTTGAGCAGGGTGATCTCGGCGCGGTGCAGGAAGCGGCTGCCGAACGCGTAGGTGTCTACGTCAAGACGCAGTACACCGAGGGAATCATTGGGCATGTGGGTGAGGTACAGCCGGTCTTCGAATTGGCGGTTGGCGCCAAACAGGAAGTCGCTGATGGGCCGGTAGGTGCTTTCCTTGCGCGGACGATGGACATCGGCCAGGACCAAACCGTTGTTGTCGACCAGTTGTGCATGGGTGATGGCGGGGGAGTGCAGCAGGCCCAGCGTCAGTTCCTGGGCCAGCTCGGCGTCGATGTTGTAGGCGATGCGCGAAGCCGGGTTATGGCTGATTTCAATCAGCGCACGTATTTCCCGGTTGATGGAAGCGTCTTCGCTGGCATAATCAATCCCAATCTGTATCAGGCTGAGCAAGGTTCCCAAGACGAATCCGACCAGCACTGTCAGTCTGGCTTGTTTATAAGACAAGCGGTGGGCGAACTTGATATCCATCGGGTGCTGTACCACTTTACGTTTCCTTTCGCCCGGCAAGCATAGCTGAACATCCACAGGCTCAAACTTGCCCGGCACGAATCGATTTTATTCGGTGCAGCCCTGCACGGTCTGCCTCAGGGTTGCCAATACGCCATCTTTTACAAGAACTTGCCAGAGGAATAGTCGTGGATTCTCGATTGAATGCCTTTCTTGAGCGTGCCGACGCGGTACTGGCTCGCCTGGAGCCCTTGTTGCCTGCCCCGCGCGAAGCCGTTGACTGGAACCATTGCCTGGCTGCCCGTTGGCAGCGCGAAGGTCGCAGCGGCTTTTTATTGCCACTGGAAGTCAGCCTGGATATGCGCCTGTCCGACCTGATCGGCGTGGATAAACAGCGCGAACAATTGGCCCGTAACACCCAACAGTTTCTCGACGGCCTGCCGGCCAACCATGCGCTGCTCTGGGGCTCGCGCGGCACCGGTAAATCGTCCATGGTGCGCGCCTTGCTGGCCCAGCACGCCAAGGCCGGGCTGCGCCTGATCGAAATCGAGCGCGATCACCTGGCGGACCTGCCGCGGGTGGTCGAGCAACTGATCAAATTGCCACAACGCTTTGTGTTGTTCTGCGATGACCTGTCTTTCGAAGCCGGCGAGAGCGATTATCGTGTGCTCAAGAGCGTACTCGACGGCTCCCTGGAGCAGGCGCCGGAAAACGTCCTGTTGTATGCCACCTCCAACCGTCGTCACCTGGTGCCCGAGAACCAGAGCGATAACGAGAACTGGAAGACCATAGACGGCGAGCTGCATCCCAACGAAGCGGTGGAGGACAAGATTGCCCTGTCTGACCGTTTCGGCTTGTGGCTGTCGTTTTACCCGTTCAATCAGGAGCACTTCCTGGATGTGGTCGAGCACTGGATCGGCGAGTTGGCGAGCAAGGCCGGTCTGCAGTGGCAACGCGATGAAGAGTTGGACATCCTCGCCGTGCGCTGGGCCACCGGGCGCGGTAATCGCAACGGCCGTTGTGCCTATCAGTTCGCCCGCTACTGGGTGGGCCTCAAGTTGTTGGAGCGTCAACCATGATTGATTTGCAACAGGCTGGAACCGGCCTCGATGGCTACGCCATGCTGCATGCGCAGCTGGAATCGCTGTTGGCGGATGAGCGGGATTTCATTGCCAATGCCGCGCAGTTTTCTGCGTTCCTGTTCAACCAGCTGGATGATCTGAACTGGGCAGGCTTCTACCTCAACCGCAATGAAGAGCTGGTGCTCGGGCCGTTCCAGGGGCAGATCGCCTGTGTGCGCATTCCGTTTGGTCGCGGTGTGTGTGGCGCGGCAGCGGCCTCGCGGCAAACCCAGCGGGTGGAAGACGTGCACGCGTTCCCAGGGCATATCGCCTGTGACAGTGCGTCCAACAGCGAGTTGGTCGTCCCGTTGGTCAAGGACGGCCGCTTGATTGGTGTGCTCGACCTGGACAGCCCATCGCTGTCGCGGTTTACCCCGCAGGATCAGGCCGGCATCGAGCAGTTGGCGGCGATTTTCCTGCGGTTGACCGATTGTTGATGGGGTGAGTCTCCTGCAGGAGCGAGCAAGTTCGCTCCTGCAGGCTATCGACAGTCCAGCACGTCCAGTTGCATCTGCAGCATCCTCTCCAGCTCAAGCATGGATTTCTCTATTGCCTTGATGCCCGCCTCGATAACGTGTGGTGTCTCGCGTTCGCCACACGCCTGCTCCAACGCTTCGCATTGTCCGGACAAGGTATCGGCCTGGATGATCCGGGCGGCGCCCTTGATCTTGTGGGCCTGGTCGATCAGGTCGCCGGGCGCGGCTTGCCGTGCCAGCATGGCCATCAGCTCGACCCGATCATTCCGGCTGCTGCTGAGCAACTCCTCGAGCAAACGCCGGCTCAACTGTGGGTCACCGCCCGTCATCGCGTCCAGGCTTTGCAGGGTAAACACGTTGCGGGTGGGCAGCGGATCGACCTGCGCCAGGTGCTGTTCCAGCGCAGTAAGACTGATGGGTTTGAACAGGCAGTCATTCATGCCGGCGTCAAAGCAGCGTTGTTTCTCCTCGGGCTGCGCGTTGGCGGTGAAGCCGAGTATCACGCACGGAGTTTTCTGCTCGCGCTCCTCATACTCGCGAATGGAGTGACTCAATTCGTAGCCGTTCATGATCGGCATATTGCAGTCGGCAATGACCAGGTCGAAGTGTTCCTGGCGCCAGGCCTGGAACCCCGCAGCACCATGATGGGCCGCGGTGAACTGATGCCCCAGGAAACCCAGTTGCTGGCACATCAGCAAGCGGTTGGCCGGATGGTCATCCACCACCAGCACGTTGAGCACTGGCGCCGGCGTGGCCGCGGCCGGTTCGAGCTTGTCTACGGCCTTGACCGGCGGCAGGCTGGTCATCTTCAGGCTGACGTGGACCTGGGTGCCTACCATGGGCACGCTGCTCAGGCTCAATTGGCCGCCCATCATGGCGCACAGGCTGCGACAGATCACCAGGCCCAGGCCGGCGCCGCTCCTGGCCAGGTGCCCGGAGTTGTCGGCCTGGGCGAACGGCTCGAACAGGCGTAGCTGGTCTTCGCGATTGATCCCGATGCCGGTGTCCTCCACTACCAGTTTCATCTCGATCTGTTGAGGTTGTCCGGTCGCCTTCAGCTGCACCTTGATCTTCACCTGCCCGCGTTCAGTGAACTTGATCGCATTGCTCACCAGGTTCGAGAGCACCTGCTTGAACCGCAGAGGGTCGATCAGTACGTCGGTATCCTCGACATCGGGGGTGAACTCCAGCACCAGGCTCAGGGTTTTCTGGCGCGCCAGGCCATCGAACACGCGGACCACCGACTCGATGACTTCGCGCAGGTTGACCCGCTCCGGGGCCAGGCTCAATCGACCGGACTCGATACGTGCAATGTCCAGAATGTCGCCGATCAACTCCAGCAGGTCCTTGGCCGAGTTGTAGGCGACCTCGATCGCAGGGCGATCAAGATGACCCTGATCGGCGCGCTTGAGTGTCAATTCCAGCATGCCAATGACGGCGTTCATCGGCGTGCGGATTTCGTGGCTCATGGTGGCCAGGAACGTGCTTTTCGCGCGATTGGCCTCGTCGGCGCGTTCCTTGGCGGCGCGCAGTTCGTCGAACAACTGGCGCCGTTCGCTGATATCGATCCAGCCGCCAATGATGCCCTGGACCTCGCCCACGGAGTCGCGGTAGGGGAGGATCCAGTGGTAGATCGTGAGTTTTTTCCCGTGCACGTGCAGGGTGCGATCAAGGATCAACGGTTTACCCTCGGCCACTACCCGCTGGTAGTCGGCATGGTACTGCGCCGCCTCCGTCTCAAGGGCCATGCTCATCTGCGTGATGCTTTTGCCGATGACGTCTTCACGCTTGATGTCGAACGTCTGCAGGTAGCTGTCGTTGCAGGTCTGCAGATAGCCGTTGTGGTCGCGTACGTAGATCGGATGGGGCGTTTCATTGACCAGCGCCCGCATGAACTCGAACTGGTCGTTAAGGGCGCGCTCGGCCAGTTTTCGGTGCTTGATCTGGCGCTGCAGGTAGCCGTTCCAGGCCAGGGAAATCAACAGCAGCAGCCCGGTGCCGATGATGATCTGGGCAATCAGGCGATGGTAATTGCGCCAGTAGCCATCGGACGCTGCGTTGTAGCCGCGCCAGCGGCTGTTGATCGCGGCCATCTCATCCGGGGCGATACTCAGCAGTGCCTTGTCCAGGATCGAACTCAGCTCCGTGGCGTGCCGGGACGTCGCCAGGGCAAACGTCGCAGGCAACGTGCCGATGCTGGAACTGATCTGCAGTTTGTCCTGGAATGCCGGAGAAGAAAGCAGGTAGTTGGCGATCACCAAAGGGTTCACTGCGCCGTCGACTTGCCCCTGTGCCAGCAATTCCGATGCCTTGAAGGTATCCCCGGTTTCCACCAGGTTTATCTGGGCAAATGCCTGCTGCAGGAATTTTTCCAGCTGATTGCCCTGGGTAATCGCCAGGCGCTTGCCGGCCAGTTCTTGAAGGCTTGTGGGCGCGCCCGGCTCTTTACGGGTCAGTAATACGTAGGAGTTTTCCAGGTAGGGGCGGCTGAAGTTCAACTGGGACTCGCGCCCGGTACTGGGGGTAATTGCGCCGATGATGTCGGCTGCGCCGGTCTGCACCAGTTCCATCATGTTGGCGACGTCACGCACGTGTTGAATCTCGAAGCGCAGGCCGGTTCGCAGGCGGATCAGCTCCAGCACGTCGGCGGTGACGCCCCGGAACTTGCCGTCGGTATCGAAGAACGTCAGGGGGGCGAGGGTTTCATTGACCACCACCTTCACCACGGGGTTGTCCTTGAGCCAGCGCTCTTCGCGCAGGCTCAGTTGCAGCTTGCGGTCGGTCAGCAGAATGTCGCTGCCCGCACTCCAGCGCTTGGCGATGCTGTCACGTTCATAGGTTGATACGCCATCGAGCACTGAGTCGATGATACTCAGGAGAATGGGTTGATCCTTGCGCAAGGCGAAGCTGAACCCGTGGGCCTCGTGCTTGCCGAAGTTGGCCATGCGGATATTTTTCAGGTAGCCCTTGTTGATCATGTAGTGAGTGGAAATGGTGTCGCCCAGGAATACGTCAGCCTGGTCGAATGCCACGGCATTCAAGGCATTTTGATAGGACGGGTAGGCGTGGATGGTCGCCTTGGGGTACAGCGCCTGCACTTCGTCCATGGGCAGGTAATGGTAGACAAGACTCAGGCGCAGGCCGGCCAGGCCGTCGCCAAGGTCGCGGTTCTCACCTTCACGGGTCACCAGTACCGGCTGATCCACTGCGTAGGGCAGTGACAGGACGATGTCGGGATTCGCCGCTTCAAAACCGTTGGCAGACCCCAGAAAATCGATTTCGCCGTTTGCCAGCGCCTGGATCGCGGCTTCACGGGAGGAGTAGCGCAACACGGTGAGCGGTATCGCCAGTGTCCTGGCCAGCAGCCCGGCGTAATCGGCAGTCAGCCCTTCATAATCACGCCCGCTGGAGGTGATGTCGAAGGGCGGATAGTCGGGTGCAGAGGTGCCCAGTATCAGTTCCCGTTTGTTCTGCAGCCACTGGCGTTGTGTCTTGTTCAGGGGGGTGTCCAGTTGAACGGCACCGGCACGCCCCAGCAGGGCATATTGCTCGGGAACAGTTTGTTCGGCAGGCACGGAAGTGCTGAGGCACACCCCGATACTCAATATGATTAGATAGTCCTTTAATCGCCTGGGCATCCGATTTCTCACACTAGCGCGTTACGTTTTGCCATCTCGATAAGTTCTACCAAGGATTTGGCTTTCAGTTTTTGCATGAGCCTTTTTTTGTAAGTGCTGACGGTCTTGTTGCTGAGAAACATGCCCTTGGCGATTTCCTTGTTTGTCCGGCCTTGGGCAAAAAGTTGTAATACCATGAGTTCACGATCGTTGACGACTTTGAAAAGTTCAAGCTCTTCATTGTTATCCGTTTCGTTAGTGCTGCCGTTAAGGGCCTGGCTCGGGAAGTAGTTGTAACCTGACAAGACCGCCCTGATGGCACTGAGCAGTTCGCTCAAGTCACCTTCCTTGCACACATAGCCATCCGCGCCGGAGCGCATGCACCGGGTAGCAAAGAGCTTGGGGGTCTGGGCAGTGAGTATCAACGTCTTGGTCGGTGTACTCATTGCGTTGAACCGGCACAGCACTTCCAGGCCATCGAGTTTCGGAATGCCGATATCAAGGATAATCAGGTCAGGCTGACACTCCTTGACCATTTGTATCGCATCACAACCGTTATCGGCTTCTCCCACTACTTTATAGCCTTCGTGTTCTAACAACATCCGAATGGCAAGTCGGATGACGGGGTGGTCGTCAATAATAAAAACTGAGTTCATGATCAAATTCCATACAGGCGCAAATAAAGTCGGCACATTAGCTCACATGGCAATGAAGGAGGATGAACTTGATGTGGAACAAACGTAAAACAAGAATAATCCTACATCAAAAAAAGCAAGGGATTACGCTCTGTGAGGTGTTTGTTGTTTGGGTGTAAGAGTTTTGCGTGGGTGGAATTTAAAAGTAACTGGTCGTGAGAGGGCAGCGTTATAAAGAGGCGTTTTCGGATTGCCCGGGTGTTTAACTTCCTACTTTTCTGTTGAGCGAGTAAGGCGTGATTGGCGTATGAGTTCATTCAGCTCAAGGTGGCTTAACGGCTTCGACAAATAGCCAAGTAATGCAAAGTTGCGTCGGGATGCCTGGGCCATCAGGTGTTCCAGTTCATTGACGGGCAGGCCGCTGAGCAATATCGCGGACCTTATAAAGCCTCTGCGGTTGGCAATTTCAATCAACTCCAGCCCGGGCAAGTCGGGCAAACATTGATCACAGAGCAGAATATCGAATGGCACGTCGGTTTGTGTCATCAGCCGCATTGCCTGTTCTGCATTCTCGGCCAGTGCCAGGTCGTGGTAGCCATAGTTTCGTAGCAGGCATTGGGTGGCCAGCAATTGAAAGGGGTGATCCTCCACCAACAGGATGCGAAGTTGTTCGAGCATGGTTTTTTCCATGGAATGGACAAGAGCCCTGAAGACGCTCCACCAGGGCGTGTAGTAAGAAGTTAATGGGCCCGCCAGCTATCGGGCGCAGGAGCAGGTCGAAAGACTGCGGTCAGGGCGCGCGATTATTCATCGCGGCGGGGAAGAACTTCGATCAGGCCGCTCTGTTCCGTGCGTAGGGCGATTCTTTGAAAAGTCGCCCTGGCCATCAGCCAGGGCTCCGATTTATTGCGGGCTGGAGCGGCCGGTCATCTCGCGGGCCATCTCGCTGGCGTAGCTGTCAGTCATGCCGGCGATAAAGTCGATCATGCGCAGGAAGGACGCGTGCAATGACCAGGAAGGGTCCGGGGCGCTATTGCCCAGCAGGTCGAGGATGCGTCGGTTCTTGAACGACGGTGTGCGACCGCCATGTTGTTCCAGGGCCGCGCCGCAGAAGGCATTCAAGAGGATTTCCAGGGTGGTGTAGGCGCCGATCTCATGCAGGGTCTTGCGCTTGTCCTGGAAGATCTTCTTGCGGGCCATGTCCTTGGCATCCAGCACGCAGCGCTTGGCCGGGCCGTGCATATGTTCCACCAGGTCCCCCGGCAGGGTGCCGGCCAGCAGCGCGTCCTGTTGTTCGACGAACGCCCGGGCCGCGGCGTTGGTCAGGTGTTCGATGGCCTTGCCTCGCAGGATCGCCAGCTTGCGTCGCCGGGAATCCAGCGGGCCGAGTTGCCGATAGGTTTGCGGCAAGTCGTCGCCCACCAGGTCCAGCAGCAGTGACTCGACCTCGGCGTATTCCAGCAGCTCCATTTCCAGGCCGTCTTCGAGGTCGATCAACGCGTAGCAGATATCGTCGGCCGCCTCCATCAGGTACACCAGCGGGTGCCGGGCCCAGCGTTGTTCTTCCAACTGCGGCAAGCCGAGCTTCTGGGCGATCTGCTCCAGGATCGGCAGTTCGCTCTGGTAGCAGCCGAACTTGTGTTTCTTGTAGCCCAGGGAGTCGGCGTGGCGGGCGGTCCAGGGGTATTTCAGGTAGGTGCCCAAGGTGGCGTAGGTCAGGCGGGTGCCACCATCAAACTGGTGGTATTCCAGTTGCGTGAGTACCCGGAAGCCCTGGGCATTGCCTTCGAAGTTGAGGAAGTCATTGCGTTCGGCGCTGCTCATGTCATCCAGCCAGCCACGGCCTGAAGCTTGCTGGAACCAGTGCCGGATCGCGTCCTCGCCGGAATGGCCGAAGGGTGGGTTGCCGATGTCATGGGCCAGGCAGGCCGACTGCACCACCATGCCCAGGTCGCTCGGGTCGCACCAGTCGGGCAGGGCACTGCGGATGGTCTCGCCCACGCGCATGCCCAGGGATCGTCCCACGCAACTGACTTCCAGGGAGTGGGTCAGCCGGGTGTGGATGTGATCGTTGCTGGTCACCGGGTGCACTTGCGTCTTGCGGCCCAGGCGGCGAAACGCACCGGAAAAGATGATGCGGTCATGGTCTTTGTGAAACGGACTGCGCCCCAGTTCTTCCGGGCTGTGCAGGGGTTTTCCAAGGCGTTCGCGGGTAAGCAGGGTGGGCCAATCCAAGGCGGGTACTCTCCGTGCGGTGAATGACGGCTCCCAGCTTCCCGGTTCAGCCAGGCCTTCGCAAGCGAAAAACTACAGGCCGGCGGCGTCGATATCGATTAACAGCAGGCGCTGACCATTATCAAAGAATTGTCCGGCAGTCAGGCAGTACTGGTTGGTCGTGGCATCGCGATAGGTTGAGGAGAGGGTCAGCCGCCGCTCCTCCCAACCTTCGGCCAGCAAATGATAAAAATACGGACGCCATGACCAGTTGTGGCCCAGGTAGCGGCTGTCGGCTTGCCAGGCGCCCTGGTGCCATTCGAAGTTGGGCGTCAATTGCGTGCCATGCCGGTCGCACTGGTAAAAACGCAGCAGCCAGGGAAACCCCGTCAATTGCGGCAGATGGCTCAGCGGTGCACGGGTGTGGGCCCAGGTTTGCAGGATCTGCATCAGCTCCGCCAGTTGCTGGCGCAGTTGCATGATCCGGCCACGTTCGGCGAGCTTCTGTTGGACATAGCCGGTGCGCAACTGGGCGAAGCGCGGCACGAATGCGTCGGTGTCGAACCAGTCCAGTTGGGCCTGGGCGAACAGGTAGCCCTGGACATAACGCGAACCGCATTCCAGGGCGAAATTCAGTTGGCCCTCGGTTTCCACCCCTTCGGCGATGATCCAGCAGCCGGTTTTTTCCGCCATTTGCGCCAGTGCCCGTACCACCTCACCGCTCGGGCCACCGCGGGCCGCGGCCTGGAACAGGCGCATGTCCAGCTTGAGAATGTCCGGCTGCAAGGCCAGCACCCGGTCCAGCTGCGAATAGCCGGCGCCGAAGTCATCAATGGCAATCCGCGCGCCGGCCTCGCGGTAGCGCTCGACGACTTCGGCCAGGCGCAGGATATCGCCGCCCAGTTCAGTGATCTCGAACACGATGCGGCGCGGGTCGACGTTATGCAGTTGCAATTGCTTCAGGCTCGGCAGTGCCTGGCCCGGGCGCAGGCGGGTGATCCAGCGTGGCGAGATATTCAGGCTGAGGAACCACTCCTGCGGGGCTTCATGCAGGCGGCTCAGGGCATTGTCACGGATCTGCCGGTCCAGGCGGCGCAAGGCCACCGAGGGCGTGCGCGGGTCGGCGAACAGCGGACCCACCGAGCGCAGTTGGCCATTCGCCTGGCGTAGGCGGCCCAGGGCTTCTACGCCGGCGATGCGGCCGGTGGCGGTGTCGATGAATGGCTGGAAGCAGGCGAGCGGTTGCCCGTCGATCACGGGGCCTCCTTAAAAGACCGGAAATAAAAAAGGCCCGGCCCTCAATGGAGAGGGCCGGGCCTGATCTGTTTGCAAGAATGCAGCCAGCACGCTCAACTTTTGCGCGAAGCACCTTGCATGGCCAGTTTGATCAGCGGGATCAGGCCGGCACCCAGCCGCACCAGGCGGGTCATGGTGCCGATTCCGCCGCCCTTGGCGCCTTTGCCGGTGAGAAACCCCAGCAGCGTCACCACGCCCACGCCCCACAGCGGCGCGTGCTTGATGCCAAAACCGTCCTGCCAGCTCTGGCCCATGTTGCGGACCTTTTGCAGCGGCAGCATCAGTTGCTGGGACTCGTGACGGATTTCCTGGCGGTGCATTTCCATGCGCAGGCGGATCAACGCCTTGCGCATTTCTCGTCGGGAAGTGTTTTGCGGCAATTCAGTCATGCTCATGGCAGCAGGCGCTCCCGGTCGTTGGCCAGCTCTTCGAGGGTGGCGTGGAACGGCGTGGACTCATCGAACACCGCCGCCTTCAGGCGCAACCCGCAGAATGCTGCGGCCAGTATGTAGAACACACACAGGCTGATAATCCCGGTCAGGCGGTAGGTATCCCACACCAGAATCATCACCAGCGCCGACAAACCCACCAGCAACAGCAAGGCAAACACCAGCGCCAGGCCGGCGAACAGCAACAGGCTGACGGTGCGGGCTTTCTGCTCCTGCAACTCGATGCCGAACAGCTCGACATGGCTGTGCAGCAAACCCAGGACAGCCGCGCCCAGGCGCCGTGAAGTAGAACTTGGGCCCGTGGACGAGCCGGATTCGCCGATAGACATGATTAGCGCCTTGTAGCCAGCAGGCCGATCAAAAAGCCCACGCCGGCCGCAATGCCGACGGACTGCCAGGGGTTGGCCTGCACATAGTCTTCAGTGGCCGTGACCGCCGCCTGGCCGCGTTCGCGCAGGGAGTCCTCGGTCAGTTGCAGGGTTTCACGGGCCTTGAGCAGGCTTTCGTGAATCTTGCTGCGAAGCTCGTCAGCCTGGTCACCGGCGAGGATGGCCGTGTCGTCCAGCAGCTTCTCGGTATCGCTGACCAGGGTTTGAAAATCCGCCATCAGTATTTCTTGAGCAGTCTTTGCCGTTTTTCTGGCCATGGTTATCTCCGTGAGTGGCTGGTCTGTTTACTTCTGGTTTCGAGTCACCGGTGTCGGTGAAGGTTCACTGCAATTGTCTGGTACAGCTTTTGCTTTGCCTTGGTGCGCGGGCCCGGGGCCTTGCGCTGAATCCGGGCGGTTGGGGCTCAAACCCTGAAAAACCTTACCCTAAATAACTAAAACTCGCGGAAAAACCCTGTCGGATTCTGCCTTTTTCAATGATCGCTGCGCCAAAGCGGTTCACGGCCTCAAACGAGGGTCGGACCGCTGGTGCCAATTTAGTGCGCATCATGAAGGTCATGAACTGCTTTGGTGCTTTTTCCTGCATGTGCAGGCCTGCCATCCTCCATGGAAAATTTGCAAAGCGCGGTGGACACCCTCGTCCACAGCTCCAACACGCTGTTCATTCTGATTGGTGCGGTCATGGTCCTGGCCATGCACGCCGGCTTTGCCTTCCTGGAAGTCGGCACGGTGCGCCAGAAGAACCAGGTCAATGCCCTGTCGAAAATCCTCAGCGACTTCGCGATTTCCACACTGGCCTATTTCTTTATAGGCTATTGGATCTCCTACGGCGTGACCTTCATGCAACCGGCGGCGGTGATCAGCGCCGACCACGGCTACGGCCTGGTGAAGTTCTTCTTCCTGCTGACCTTCGCGGCGGCGATCCCGGCGATCATTTCCGGGGGAATCGCCGAGCGTGCACGGTTTGTTCCGCAACTGTGTGCCACTGCGTTGATCGTAGCCTTCATCTACCCGTTTTTCGAAGGCATGGTGTGGAACGGCAACTACGGCCTGCAAGCCTGGTTGCTGGCCACCTTCGGCGCCAGCTTCCATGACTTTGCCGGCAGCGTCGTGGTGCACGCCATGGGCGGCTGGCTGGCGCTGGCGGCGGTGCTGTTGCTGGGGCCAAGGCAGGGGCGTTATCGGGAAGGGCGCCTGGTGGCGTTCGCGCCGTCGAGTATTCCATTCCTCGCGTTGGGCTCGTGGATCTTGATTGTCGGCTGGTTCGGCTTCAACGTCATGAGTGCGCAAACCCTGTCCGGGGTCAGTGGGCTGGTGGCGGTCAATTCGTTGATGGCGATGGTCGGTGGCACGGTAGCGGCATTGGTGATCGGCCGTAACGACCCAGGCTTCTTGCACAACGGTCCATTGGCCGGGTTGGTGGCGATCTGTGCCGGTTCCGACCTGATGCACCCGGTGGGCGCGTTGGTGACCGGCGTGGTGGCGGGCGGCTTGTTCGTCTGGTTCTTCATTGCCGCCCAGGATCGCTGGAAAATCGACGATGTGCTGGGTGTATGGCCGTTGCACGGGCTGTGCGGCGTGTGGGGCGGGATTGCCTGCGGGATCTTCGGCCATACCGCCCTGGGCGGTTTGGGCGGCGTGAGCCTGATCAGCCAGTTGATCGGCACCGCGCTGGGGGTAGTGGTAGCCCTGGCCGGCGGCTTCCTGGTGTATGGGGTGATCAAGCGCGTTTACGGGCTGCGCTTGAGCCAGGAAGAGGAGTATTACGGCGCGGATTTGTCGATCCACAAGATTGGCGCGGTCAGTCAGGATTGAGGGGCGCGTCCCCTTCGTTCTGGTTGCAGCCATGTAACAGCCGGTACCGGCTCTGGCGCACTTCATCGACACGGCCTTGCACCTGCTGCTCCGACAACCCCAGCAGGATCAACGCATGGGAGGCGAGCATCAGGCTCGACTCCAGCAACTCGGGCACCACTTCAGTGGCGCCGGCGGCTTTCAGTTCGGCCAGCTGACTGTCGTCGCGGGTGCGTACCAGGATCGGCACGGTCAGGTTGATCCGCCGCGCTTCGTTGAGCACGGCCAGGGCGACGTCGCTGTTGTCCACCGCGATCACCACCAGGCGCGCACGTTCCAGGCCGACCGCGCTGAGCAGGGCGCCACGGCGGCAGTCGCCGTAATGCACGGCGCTGTCTTCGGTAGAAGCGTCCTGGACTCGCTCCGGGTCGTCATCAAGGGCAATGAACGCCTGTTGTTCACGGTGCAGGAAGCGCCCGATGGACTGGCCAACCCGGCCGTAGCCGCAGATCACCGCGTGGTCGCGCAGCTCGGCATTCAGGGCCGTAATCTCTTCAAGCTGTACTTGCTGGTTGGGCTTGCGGTGCAGGCGCAGGGCAATCGCGGGTGCAGCCCTGAGCAACAGCGGAGTCAATAGCATCGAGCAGAAGGTGGCAGCCAGCAGCAGGCCGCTGATGTCGGCGGGCATCAGGCGGCTTTGCTGCATTTGCGCCATCAAGGCGAAACAGAACTCGCCGCCCTGGGCCAGCGCCAGGCCGCTGCGCCAGGCGGTTTCACCGTCGCTGCCGCGCAGTTGCACCAATAGCGCGACCACACAGCCTTTGATCAACATCAGCGTGAGGGTCAGGCCGAGAATCAACAGGCTATGACTGACGAACAGTTGCAGGTCGATCAGCATGCCGATGCTGACAAAAAACAGTCCTAGCAGGATGTCGCGAAACGGTCGGATATCGGCTTCGATCTGATGGCGGTAATGGCTTTCCCCCAGCAGCATGCCGGCGAGAAACGCACCGAGTGCCGGGGACAGGCCCAGCAAGTGGGTCAGCCAGGCGGTGAGCAGTACGATCACCAGTGCCAGCAGCACGAACAATTCGGCCGAATGGGACGCCGCCACCTCACGGAACAAACGCGGCAGCAACCAGCGGCTGGCCAGCAGCAGGCCAAGGAACAGCACCACGGTTTTGCCCAGGGTCAGTGGCAATGCCCAGTACCAGGCTTGCTCGCTGTTACCGGCGAACACTGGCAAGAGGGTCAGCAGCAATACGGCCACTACATCCTGGAACAGCAATACCCCAATCGCATTCTGGCCATGGCTGCTGAAGATTTCGCCGAGGCTGGTCAGCTCCTTGCTGACGATGGCGGTGGACGACAGTGCCAGTCCAGCACCGAGCAACAGCGCGGTCGTCGGCGACAGGCCGAACAGTGCCAGCAAACCGCCCAGCAGCAACCCGCAGCACAGTACCTGCAGGCTGCCCAAGCCAAACACCACCCGGCGCAGGCCGAGCATTTTGTTGAGAGAAAACTCCAGGCCCAGGGAAAACAGCAGGAACACCACACCCAGTTCGGCAAGGTCTGGCAACTCTTCGCTGTCATTGACCCAGTCGAGGGCGGTGGGGCCCACGGCCAGGCCAACACACAGATAGCCCAGCACCGGCGGCAGTTGCAGGCGACGAAACAGCGCAATCACCACCAGGGAGGAGGCCAGGATAATCAGCAGGTTGGCAAACACATGCAGCTCCATTGCAGGTATTACGGGAAAAAAGTCGCGAGAGTCGCTGAATCAGTTATACGCCATGCTGATCTGGGTCAGGCTTTTGCAGTGTCCCGACGCTGTTAGAATAGGTGCCTGATTCTTCTCGGACCCTTTGCCATGCTTCCTGAATGTCAGTTGTTCGGCACCCTGGGCTGCCATCTGTGTGAGATTGCCGAAGCCGAAATCATGCCGTTGGTCGAACACGGCCTGCTGGTGGAGTTGGTGGATATCGCCGATTCCGAGGCCCTGTCTGAAGCCTACGGCCTGCGGATTCCGGTGCTGCGCCGGGTAGACACGGGCGCGGAGCTGGAGTGGCCGTTCGACGAAGCGCAGGTAGTGAACTTTCTTAGCTAGCACTCGGCGATGGCGAGTTCCCGATTATTCGGTTACTGTATGTTTGTACAGCGATTGAATGAGAGGGAACGCCCGTGGTGAATGTTGAACAACTGAAAAGCAGCGTCAATCGCATGTCCGCCGACGTCGTGCGCGACGCGGTGAACGAGCTGCGCCTCGATGGCCTGGTCACGGAAGGCAAGACGCCGTTTAACAAAGTGCATTTCAACACCTGCTTTGCCGAGATCGAGGCGCTGTTCCAGCGCGCGGGTTATCACAAGCAGCTGGATGTGGTGGGTTACCAGGGCTTGCTGTATGCGCTTTACGACCCGGGCCGCTGGGAAGCGGTGGATGTGCTGCGCTGGCTCAAGGAATTCACCGAGGCGGCCAGTGCGTCACCGGTGTTGCGCGCGGAATTGGCCAAGGCCTGAATCTGTGCTGGGCCTGATCCGGCTGCATGCGGGATAATGCGCGCCTGTATGTCCACGTCTTGAGCCTGCCATGTCCGTTTTTTCCGCTGCCCAGCACCAAGCCAGCACCTTGTACCTGCCGCCAGGCGCCTGGGCCACCGTGCTGGATTGCCTGTGTGAGCACTTCCAGGCCATCAGCCGTGAGCAATGGCTGGACCGCATCGCCCGGGGCAGGGTACTGGACATCAATGGCACTCCCATCAATCAGGACCTCGCCTACCGCGAAGGCCTGTGCATCTACTACTTTCGCGAAGTACCGAACGAGAAAGTAATCCCGGTGCAGGAGACGATCCTGTACGCCGATGAACACCTGGTGGTGGCCGACAAGCCGCATTTCCTGCCGGTCACGCCTGCCGGTGAATACGTCGAGCAGACCCTGTTGCGGCGTTTGATCCGTCGCCTGGACAACCCGGCGCTGGTGCCGCTGCATCGCATTGATCGGCATACCGCAGGGCTGGTGCTGTTTTCGGCCAACCCCCAGACGCGCTCGGCGTATCAACAGCTGTTTCCCACGCGCAAGATCGACAAGTTCTACGAAGCCATTGCCCCTGCATTGCCTGGGCTGACCTTTCCGCTGGTACACAAAAGCCGGCTGGTGGATGGCGAGCCGTTCTTTCGCATGCAGGAAGGCGCGGGGGCGAGCAACACCGAGACGGCGGTCGAGGTGCGGGAAAAGAATGGCGACCTGTGGCGCTATGGCCTGTTTCCGGTGACCGGCAAGAAGCATCAGTTGCGGGTGCACATGACGGCCCTGGGCGCGAGTATCTGCAACGATCCGTTCTACCCCGACGTTATCAAGGATGCCGAGGACGACTACGCCAACCCGCTCAAGCTGCTGGCCCAGGGGGTGCGTTTCATCGACCCGGTCACCGGCCTTGAGCGCGACTTTCGCAGCGAGATCAGCCTGGACTGGTAAACCCCAGCAACGAAAAAGCCCGCATTACGCGGGCTTTTTTGTATCTGGCGTTAAGACTTACAGGTCTTTAACGGTGCGAACCTGATCCTTGTTGATCTGGGTGCGCTTGCCATCCAGCTGTTCGAATTCGTAGAAGCCGGTGGACTTGTCGAATTTAGGAGTGTCGACGGCCTGGATTTCGCGACCGTCATTCAGGGTGATCACTGTCGGCGAGGCGCAACCGGCAAGGGTAGCGAGGCCCAGTGCAAGCATGAGAGCGGCGATGGTCCGTTGAGTCATGAGTTTGTCTCCGAGAGAATGCTTTGTTGAGTACTGACCTTGTGACGTGTGTAACGTCGGCAAAGTTCCTTGTTCGACGCTCATTCTGACACGCTGGGCGGGCGGTGCAACAACTCCGGTGTATTGAGGTTGGCCAGGCGCGGATCGTCGGCGGGGCAATCCAGGGCCTTGGCCCCCAGCGCCTGCATGATCTGGCGCGGGCTGCGCTCGCCGGCTGCCCAGGCCCGTTCGAAGGGCTCGCGCAGCGAAGTGGGGATCACGCAGAGCAGCGGTTCCCAGAAATCGCCGTGGCGCACCATCACCGGCAGCAACGGGTTTTGCTGCGCCGTGCTGCGCAGGTCGGCGAGCAATCGTGCATCGATCTGCGGTACATCGCACGGCAATACCAGCAGATGCCCATGCTGCGCCACCGCCAGTCCTGCGCGAATGCCGGCCAGTGGCCCTGGAAAGTCGGGGCTGTCATCGCCGACCAATCGGTCGGCATAGGCCGCGTACTGCGCCTGGTTGCGATTGCAGGAGATGATCAGGTCGTCGGTCAACGGCCGCACCAGGCGATGCAGGTGCGCGATCAGCGGCTGCCCGTGCCAGTCCAGCAGGCCCTTGTCGAGGCCGCCCATGCGCTGGCCACGACCGCCGGCCAGCAAAAGGATCGAGCAGGGCAGTGGGGAAGAATGGCTTGGCATGACGGCTCCTGCGGGCAGTGAAATGGGGGGCTGTGATATAACATCGGGCTGTTCCTTCGACAACTGGACCGAGCCATGAAAGCCAAGGCTGATGCGCCCTTTGTACCCCTGAATATCGCTGTATTGACGGTCAGCGACACCCGCACCCTGGAAACCGACACCTCGGGCCAGGTCTTCGTCGACCGCCTGACCGCCGCCGGTCACCTGCTGGCCGAGCGAGTTTTGCTTAAAGATGATCTGTACAAAATCCGTGCGCAAGTGGCGCACTGGATTGCCGAAGACGTGGTGCAGGTGGTGTTGATCACCGGCGGCACCGGCTTCACCGGCCGCGACAGCACCCCGGAAGCGGTGAGCTGCCTGCTGGATAAACAGGTGGATGGTTTCGGCGAACTGTTCCGGCAAATCTCCGTGGCCGATATCGGCACCTCCACCGTGCAATCCCGTGCCCTGGCCGGCCTGGCCAACGGCACACTGGTGTGCTGCCTGCCGGGCTCCACCAACGCGGTGCGCACCGGTTGGGACGGGATTCTCGCCGAGCAACTGGATAACCGTCACCGCCCGTGCAACTTCGTCCCGCATTTGAAACAGGCCGAGCCCTGTGAATCCCGTGGGTAAGCCGGGCAAGACCGGCGCGTTGATGCCGGTGGAAGACGCCCTCGAACAATTGCTGGCGATGGCCGAGGCAGCGCCGATTCGCGAGCCGGAAACGTTGCCGCTGGCCGAGTGTGATGGTCGGGTGCTGGCCCAGGCGTTGATCTCCACGCTGGACTTGCCGCCCTGGCCCAACAGCGCCATGGACGGATACGCCCTGCGCCTGGCGGACTGGACCGGTGAGCCACTGGCAGTCAGCCAGCGCATTTTTGCGGGCACGGCACCCGAGCCCTTGGCTGCCGGTACCTGCGCGCGGATCTTCACCGGAGCCCCGGTACCGGAGGGCGCGAACTGCGTCGAGATGCAGGAAAACGCCGTGGTCCATGCCGATCAGCGGGTGAGCTTCACCGAAGCGTTGCAGGTGGATCAAAACATCCGTCCCCAAGGCCAGGAAACCACGGTGGGCGAGTGGGTGTTGCCAGCAGGTACACGCCTGGGCCCGATCGAGTTGGGCCTGGCGGCTTCGCTGGGTCGTGATCGGCTGGAGGTGGTACGACGCGCCCGCGTGGCTGTGCTGTCCACCGGCGACGAGTTGATCGAGCCGGGTCTGCCGCTGGGCCCCGGGCAGATCTACAACAGTAATCGCCGGGTGCTGTGCAGCTGGCTGGAGCGCCTGGGCTGCGAAGTGGTGGACGCCGGGATCCTGCCGGACGACCTGGAACAAACCCGCGAACGCCTGGGCGCATTGGGCTCGGTAGACCTGATTCTGTCCACCGGCGGTGTGTCGGTGGGGGAGGCGGATTTTCTCGGGATTGCACTGCGGGAAGAAGGGGAGCTGGCGCTGTGGAAGCTGGCAATCAAGCCGGGCAAGCCGCTGACGTTCGGGCATTTCCGTGGTGTACCGGTGATCGGTTTGCCGGGCAATCCGGCGTCGACGCTGGTGACCTTTGCCTTGCTGGCGCGGCCTTACCTGTTGCGCCGCCAGGGCGTGGAAGACGTGCAGCCGCTGCGCATTGAAGTGCCCGTGGGATTTGTCTGGCCCAAGCCGGGGAATCGCCGCGAGTATTTGCGCGGGCGGCTGGAGCAGGGCAAGGCGATCATCTACCGCAACCAGAGCTCGGGTGTGCTGCGTAGCGCGGCGTGGGCCGAAGGTTTGGTAGAAGTGCTGGAGGGGACGACGCTGGAGATCGGTGACCGGGTCAACTTCATTCCGCTGAGTGAAGTGTTGAACTGAGCCCGATCTATCAAACAATGAAGATCAAAATGTGGGAGCGGGCTTGCTCGCGAAAGCGGTGGATCAGTCATCAGATGTATTGACTGACCCTCTGCATTCGCGAGCAAGCCCGCTCCCACATTTGATTTGTGTTCATCCTGCGGTTACGGCAAATCACGACTCGCGTAAAACGCACTCAACACCTTCACCAGGTGCGCCAGGTCGTGGCTGCCGCACAGCTCGCGAATCGAGTGCATCGCAAACGTCGGCAAGCCGATATCCACGGTGCGCACGCCCAGGTGGCTGGCGGTGATCGGGCCGATGGTCGAGCCGCAACCCATGTCGCTGCGTACCACAAAGCTTTGCACCGGCACTTCTTCGGCCATGCACAGGTGGCGGAAGAACCCGGCGGTTTCGCTGTTGGTGGCGTAGCGCTGGTTGCTGTTGACCTTGATCACCGGGCCGGCATTGAGTTTCGGGCCGTGGTTGGCGTCGTGCTTCTCGGCGTAGTTGGGGTGCACGCCGTGGGCGTTGTCGGCAGACACCAGCAGCGACTTCTGGATGGTGCGTACGAATTCATCACCCTCGGGCAGCAGGCGGCGCAGGGTCTGCTCCAGCATCGGGCCGTCGGCACCGCAGGCGGAGCACGAGCCGACTTCTTCGTGGTCGTTGCAGACCAGCACGCAGGTTTCATCGGTTTCGGCGGTGAGCAGGGCTTGCAGGCCGGCGTAGCACGACAGCAGGTTGTCGAGGCGGGCACCGGCGATAAAGTCGCCATTGAGGCCGATCACGGCCGCGCTCTGGGTGTCGTAGAAGCTCAGCTCATAGTCGAGCACCACATCGGCGTTCAACCCGTGTTCACGAGCCAGTTGCTCGGTCAGCACTGCGCGGAAGTCTACGCGCTCGTCACCGGCGAACTGCGCAAGGATCGGCGGCAGTTCGGTCTGGGCATTGATCGCCCAACCCTGGTTGGCTTCACGGTTCAGGTGAATGGCCAGGTTGGGGATGATCGCGATGGGCAGCTTGAAGTCGATCAGCTGGCTTTCGACCTTGCCGTCGCGGCGGAAAGTGACGCGGCCGGCCAGGGACAGATCGCGGTCGAACCACGGCGCCAGCAGCGCGCCGCCGTACACTTCCACACCCAGTTGCCAGAAGCCCTGGCGTTGCAGTTCAGGCTGTGGCTTGACCCGCAGGCACGGGCTGTCGGTGTGGGCGCCGACCAAGCGGATGCCGCCTTGCAGGGGCGAGTGGCGGCCGAGCTTGAAGGCGATGATCGAGGAGTCGTTGCGGGTCACGTAATAGCGCCCGTTGGCCTCGGTGGTCCAGGTCTCGCGCTCGTCAAGACGCTGGAAACCGGCCGCTTCCAGGCGCTGTGCAAGGGCGGCGGTGGCATGGAACGGGGTAGGGGAGGCCTTGAGGAAGTCGATCAGGCCTTGGTTCAACTCTTCGCGCATAAGTAGCTCCAGACAGCAATGGCGCGAGTTTACCGTCCGACGGGATAAGTGCACAGAACAAATGTGGGAGCGGGCTTGCTCGCGAATGCGGTGTGTCAGTCGCCGAATGAGCTAACTGATCCAC
>NZ_JBYSWF010000074.1:0-31473 GCF_058780865.1 Pseudomonas sp. GP01-A4 | reverse complement strand
CCGACAGGCGGGGCAGAGCCCTTTGCTTACTTTGGGGCTTTTCCAAAGTGAGCCGCTGTAAGAGCGGAACCATAAGCAGCCGTTACCGCAGCAACGGATATGTACTCAAGATCACCCCCGGTCCAAGGCCACCCCCTCCCGAGCCTTGCGCCTGTTCTTGATCCCATAACAAAACCACATAAACACCACCCAAACCGGAATCGCATACACCGACACCTGAATCCCCGGAATCAGCAGCATCACCCCAAGAATAAACACCACAAACGCCAGGCAAACATAATTCCCATACGGATACCAAAGCGCCTTGAACAACGGCACCTGCCCCGTCCGATCCATATGCTGCCTAAACTTGAAATGCGAAAAACTGATCATCGCCCAGTTGATCACCAGGGTCGCCACCACCAGCGACATCAACAACTCCAGCGCATGCTGCGGAATCAGGTAGTTCATCAACACCGCCACCAGCGTAATCGCCGCCGACGCCAGGATCGACCGCACCGGCACCCCACGCTTGTCGATCTTCGCCAATGCGCGAGGCGCGTCACCCTGCTCGGCCATCCCCAACAGCATCCGGCTATTGCAGTAAGTGCCGCTGTTGTAGACCGACAACGCCGCCGTCAGCACCACAAAGTTGAGAATATGCGCTGCCGTGTTACTGCCCAACATCGAAAACACCTGCACAAACGGACTGCCGCTATAGGCGTCCCCGGAGGCATTCAGGGTCTCCAGCAAGCTGTCCCAAGGCGTCAACGACAACAGCACCACCAACGCGCCGATGTAGAAAATCAGGATCCGGTAGATCACCTGGTTGATCGCCTTCGGAATCACCGTGCGTGGCTTGTCCGCCTCAGCCGCAGTAAACCCGAGCATCTCCAGGCCGCCAAACGAGAACATGATGATCGCCATGGCCATCACCAAACCACCCACGCCATGGGGAAAGAACCCGCCGTGCTCCCACAGGTTGGTCACCGAGGCTTGTGGCCCGCCGGTGCCACTCACCAACAGGTAACTGCCCAGGGCGATCATGCCGACAATGGCGACCACCTTGATGATCGCAAACCAGAACTCGGCCTCGCCGAAGACTTTGACGTTGGAAAGATTGATCACATTGATCAACACAAAAAACGCCGCCGCCGACACCCAGGTCGGGATCTCGGGCCACCAGTAGTGCACATACTTGCCAACTGCCGTCAGCTCCGACATGCCCACCAGGATGTACAAAATCCAGCAGTTCCAGCCCGACAGGAAGCCGGCGAAACCGCCCCAATACTTGTGGGCAAAGTGGCTGAAGGAACCGGCCACCGGCTCTTCGACGATCATCTCGCCCAGCTGGCGCATGATCATGAAGGCGATAAAGCCGCAGATGGCATAACCGAGGATCATCGACGGCCCGGCGGATTTCAGCACGCCGGCCGACCCCAGGAACAACCCGGTGCCAATCGCGCCACCGAGGGCGATCAGTTGGATATGGCGATTTTTCAGGCCGCGCTTCAGTTCGCCTGAATGCGAGTTGGCTTCACTCATGGAAAGGGTCTCACGCAAGGTTTGAGGGTGCTCATGGAGGGGTGCTGCTTTGGTAACGGGCTACAGCAGCGCCGATCAAACCCCGGTCCAGCGTTTTTTCTTACGGTCATACGTCACCTGTTGTTTTTATCTGTGACGAAATCGAACCCGACGGGCTTGTGGCCAGGCGGAATGAACAAGGCGGATAGCCCTGAGAGAGTGGGATCACAGTAAAACGCGGCGCATTGTACACCGCCAAACCTGTCTGGGCTGACAGGATGCGGTGCGGCAGATAGGAGGGACATTAGGAAAATTCTTTCAGATAACGAGAAGTTGACGAAAGGACGATTCCTACAAAACGATGCAACCAACTCTCTGTTTCATCGACATAAACCAAATCGCCATCAAAACGGAATAAAAAATCCAAATGGAACCGTGTCAATAAAAATTTTGCAATCCCAAACACTCTCTTCTAGGTTCATCCACTTGCCCAGCGCAGCAAGCTGGCAAGCTCGTTCTCAAACAACGTCATCTAGGAGATTCACCATGCAAGCACTGGAAAATGACCTGGAAACCGAACTGCAACTCGACGATTGGTTTGAAGCGCCGACCCATGAGGCCGCCGTTGAAATGATGCAAGCCGATGCCGTCGTGCCGTTCGGCACCGCGATGTGGCCTTTCTAATCTGATCAGGCACCCCGGCAGGTGCGGGACGCCGCACCTGCCACTGCTCCTACCGAAGGCTTTGAAGGAAGGACGTCATGGACAAGGCCCGCGCCGTCGAACATTTTCTGTATTACCTCGCCCATCACCCGGCCCTCGCCGGCCTGCACCGCCCCACCATTTTGCTTGGCCATACCGAACGCTACGACGCCATCGCCCAGTCGATCATCCAGGGCTGCGCTGCCCGCTTCGACTTCCAGGTACAACGCCTGGACCAAGCCCCCAGCGAAACGCTGGCCAAGGCCATCGAAGGCTGTGACCTGTACATGTTTCTCTACGATTCCTCGACCTTGCCCAACCCACGCGCCGAAGGCCCGGACTTTATCCGCGCACTGCAGGGCGTGATGGCCGAGCACTGGAAAAAGTCCCTGCTGCTCAAGGACTATGGCGATTACTTCTACGACACCTTCAGCGTCGCCCCACAGCGGATTGCCGACCTCAACGCCACGTTGATCCGGCGCATGTCCCAGGCCAGCGTGCTGAGCTTCACCGACCAGCATGGCTCGCGCCTTGAAGCGCCCATGAGCAGCATCAAGAAGTGGACCAATATCAACGGCGTCGGCAACCACGACCTGGCGCCCGGCGAGATCGCGACCCACAGCGAGGCCATCAACGGCCAGGTGCGGTTTGTCGGCACCTTCCTCAGCACCATTCCCTTTGCGCGTAAATACGGCGTGCTGCAATCACCGCTGGAACTGTGGATCGAGAACTCGACCATCTGCACCGTGGCCAGCGAAGTGCCGGGGCTGGCGGATGACTTCAACAAATACCTGAATGCCAACCCGTCCAATCGCCGGGTGGAAGAACTGGGCATTGGCACCAATGAAGGCGTGAAGGATTTGTATGCGCGCAACGCCGGCTTTGAAGAGCGTCATTGCGGGCTGCACCTGGGATTGGGTGGCGGGCAGAAAGGCAGCCACCACCTGGACCTGATCTTCGCCAGCGGCGTGTTGGCCCTCGACGATAAACCCGTGTTCGATGGGGCTTTCATGTTCTGACACGCCCGCCAAAACAATGGAGATCAACTGTGGGAGCGGGCTTGCTCACGAATGCGGTGGGTCAGTCACTGGATGTATCAACTGATACACCGCATTCGCGAGCAAGCCCGCTCCCACAATGGACCTGCTTTGCTCATAGAGCAGGTTCCAAATCCAGGCCAAAAAAAACGCCAACCCGAGGGTTGGCGTTTTTATGCAGTGCTTAACGAATCACTGCGGCTTCTTGCGACCAAAACCTGGACGCTGGCCGGAACCGGCCGGTGCACCACGACGCTTGCCCGATGGCGCGTCATCGACCAGCTTCAGGCCCGGGCGTTTTTTCGGCGATGGCTTGGCTGGGCGTTTGGTGCTGGCGCTGTCGTCGGCACGGCCCGCAGCCGGAGCACCACGACCAGACTCGCCACGGTTACCGCGACCGCCGGCAGGTGCATCACCACGACCGGCTGGACGCGGTGCGCGCGGCGCACGTTCGCCATCCTGACGGGGCGGTGCCGAAGGACGACGCTCGCCTTCGATGTGCGGCTCGCGGGAGATGCGACCGCCCGTGGCCGGTGCATCCAGCGCAGGGCGCAGGGTGCGGGCAACACGGTCGGTACGCGCCACCGGACGCGACGATTTACGCTGCATACGCTCAAGCTTGTCTTTGCTCTTGGCGTTCATCTGCGGCATGGCCACCGGCGTCAGGCCGACTTCGGCACTGAGGATGTCGACTTCGTACTGGCTCATTTCGCGCCAGCGGCCCATCGGCAGGTCGGAGTTGAGGAACACCGGGCCGAAACGCACGCGCTTCAGGCGGCTGACCACCAGGCCCTGGGATTCCCACAGGCGACGTACTTCACGGTTACGGCCTTCCATCACCACGCAGTGGTACCAATGGTTGAAGCCTTCGCCGCCCGGCGCCTGCTTGATGTCGGTGAACCTGGCCGGGCCGTCTTCCAGCACGACGCCGGCTTTCAAGCGCTCGATCATTTCGTCATCGACTTCACCACGCACACGTACCGCGTATTCACGGTCCATCTCGTAGGAAGGGTGCATCAGGCGGTTGGCCAGCTCACCGTCGGTGGTGAACATCAGCAAGCCGGTGGTGTTGATGTCGAGACGACCGATGTTGATCCAGCGGCCTTCTTTGGGGCGCGGCATCTTGTCGAATACGGTTGGACGGCCTTCCGGGTCGTCACGGGTGCAGATTTCGCCATCAGGCTTGTTGTACATGATGACGCGGCGCACCGATTCGGCGGCCTCTTCACGCTTGATGACCTTGCCATCAATGGTGATGGCATCGTGCAGGTCGACGCGCTGGCCAAGGGTGGCTTCAACGCCGTTGACCTTGATGCGCTTCTGGGTGATCCAGGCTTCTACGTCGCGGCGCGAGCCTACGCCGATACGGGCGAGGACTTTCTGCAGTTTTTCGCCTGCGGGGCCGATTTCCTGGGTGTCGTTCTGGTCTTGGTCACTCATCTTAAGCACCTCCCGGTGTGTCGATTCAGGCTTGGCCTGAAGATAGTAAAAGCTGGGCTTTTGGCGAACGCATCGCCAAAGGGTCGCGAATCATACGCTCATGGCGCGCGTTGCGCATCAGAGACTAGTCGATAAGTGCAGGCTCATTTGCCTTTCCGCCGACCGGTGGCACCCAGCGCCAGCAGGCGCAGCTCGGCTTCGGCGAGTACCGTGCGCTTGTCGACCTTGTCGAGTTTCTTCCAGGCACGGATCTCGCGCTTGCTGCGCCCGCAGCCCACGCAGATATCGTCGGTGAATTTGCAAATGCTGATGCAGGGGTCTTTGGTGGAGCTCATTTGAGTTCTCCTTGCTGGCGACAATCCAAATGTGGGAGCGGGCTTGCTCGCGAATGCAGTGTGTCAGTCGCCGGATGCTTGGCTGATCCACCGCATTCGCGAGCAAGCCCGCTCCCACATTTTGTTCTGCGTCAGTCTTCGAATTGGCGGCGTTCGTTTTCGATGGCTTCGGCCAGGGCGCGGGCTTCGTCTTCTTCGTCGCTCAGCGGCGGTTGTTCGAGCGCGGCGACGGCGGCCAGCAGTTTGGCACGCGCTTCGGCGACGCCGAGGATGTCCTCCTCGGGTTCAGGCTCGGGCTCATCTTCAACTTCGACTGGCAGCTCAACCTCAACGTTCAGTTGCAGCGCAGGCTCCTGCTCACCGTCACTGGCCGCACCATCACGCAGCAAGTCATCGAAGTCAGTCTTGATGCCCTGCTCCATGTCATCCAGTTCCAGCAACAATGTGTGGAAACTGGTTTCGTCCTTCGGCTCTTCCGGCTCGGCGCTGGCGTCGGCCAGCTCCTGCAACCCGGCGGGCACCGGTGCGTCGTCGAAATCCAGGACCGGGTCCGGCTCCATCTCCCGCAGCTCGGCCAGCGGCGGCAAGTCGTCGAGGTTTTTCAGGTTGAAGTGATCGAGGAACACCTTGGTAGTGGCAAACATCGCCGGCTTGCCGGGCACGTCGCGGTAGCCAACGATCCTGATCCACTCCCGCTCCAGCAACGTCTTGACGATATGGCTGTTGACCGCCACGCCGCGCACGTCTTCGATCTCGCCCCGGGTGATCGGCTGGCGATAGGCGATCAGCGCCATGGTTTCCAGCATCGCGCGGGAATAGCGCTGCGGGCGTTCTTCCCACAGACGGCCGACCCACGGCGAGAACTTCTCGCGAATTTGCAGGCGATACCCGGAAGCCACTTCCCGCAGCTCGAAGGCACGGCCGTCGCAGGACTTGCGCAGAATCTCCAGGGCCTTCTTGAACACCGGCGGCTCAGGGCGCTCGGCTTCTTCAAACAGTTCGAACAGGCGTTCCAGGGATTGCGGCTTGCCCGAGGCCAGGAGAAAGGCTTCCAGCAGCGGGGCCAGTTCGCGGGGTTCAGTCAGATTCATCGATTCAGCTCTTTATTCGGCTCGCGCCCGCACGTGGATAGCCGCAAAAGGCTCATTCTGGACCAGCTCGACCAAGGATTCCTTGACCAATTCGAGGATTGCCATGAAGGTCACGACTACCCCCAGGCGCCCTTCTTCCTTGGTAAACAGCTCGACAAACGGCACAAACCCGCCGCCCTTGAGGCGATCCAGCACATCACTCATGCGCTCGCGGGTGGACAGTGCCTCGCGGCTGACCTGGTGGCTTTCAAACATATCGCCACGGCGCAGTACTTCGGCCATGGACATCAGCAACTCTTCCAGGCTCACGTCCGGCAGCAGCTTGCGCGCCCGGGCTTCCGGGGCGTCGAGCTTGGGCACCACCACATCGCGGCCGACCCGGCTCAAACCGTCGATGCCTTCGGCCGCGGCCTTGAAGCGCTCGTACTCCTGCAGGCGGCGGATCAGTTCGGCGCGGGGGTCATCCTCTTCCGCCTCGATAGTCTCCGAGCGCGGCAGCAGCATGCGTGACTTGATTTCCGCGAGCATCGCGGCCATCACCAGGTATTCGGCGGCCAGTTCCAGGCGCACGGTCTGCATCAGTTCGACGTAGCCCATGTACTGGCGGGTGATTTCCGCCACCGGGATGTCGAGGATATTGATGTTCTGCTTGCGGATCAGGTACAGCAGCAAGTCCAGCGGACCTTCGAAGGCTTCGAGGAAGACTTCCAGCGCATCCGGCGGGATGTACAGGTCCAGCGGCATTTCCATCACGGCCTGGCCGTAGACCATGGCAAATGGCAGTTCCTGCTGGGCGCCCGCCTGGCTGTCGACGGCTTCCACGGCCGACATTCAGGCCTCGACCATGAACGGTGCCGGGTCGCCACACCCTACGCGCACCACTTCCGGCTCGCCGTCGGCCAGGTTGATCACGGTGGAGGCCTTGTTGCCGCCGTAGCCGCCGTCGATGATCAGGTCGACGTGTTTTTCCAGCAGCCGGCGCATTTCATAAGGGTCGTACAACGGCTCTTCTTCCCCCGGCAGGATCAGCGACACACTCATCAGCGGCTCACCGAGTTCGGCCAGCAGCGCCAGGGCGATCGGGTGTTCCGGCACCCGCAGGCCGATGGTGCGCTTCTTCGGGTGCAGCAGCAGGCGCGGCACTTCGCGGGTGGCGTTGAGGATGAAGGTGTAGGGCCCCGGCGTGTGCGCCTTGAGCAGGCGGAAGGTGCCGGTGTCGACCTTGGCGAACAGCCCCAGCTGGGACAGGTCGCTGCAAATCAGTGCGAAGTTGTGGTTCTTGTCCAGGTCACGCAGGCGTCTTACGCGCTCGACCGCATTCTTGTCGCCGATCTGGCAACCGATGGCGTAGGACGAATCCGTGGGGTAGATCACCACGCCACCGGCACGGATGATTTCCACGGCCTGTTTGATCAGGCGCGCCTGCGGGTTTTCCGGATGAATCTGGAAGAATTGACTCACGTGTTCTACCTGTTCAGACGGTGGCAATAATGGGGTCATGTTTGAAGCGACACCAAAGGGGCGGCAAATCTTCCGGAACGGCGCGGTACTCGCCAATCTCGGACCAGCCGCCGGGGCCATGAAAATCACTGCCGGCGCTGACCAGCAGACCAAATTCGCGGGCAAGAATCGCCAAGCTGCCTACCTGCTCGGCGGGTTGATGCCCGTTGACCACTTCGATTGCGTGGCCGCCCGCTCCAATATAGTCGCCAATCAGCTTGCGACGCTTGCTGCGGGTGAAATCGTAATGCCACGGATGCGCCAGGCTGACCCAGGCACCTGCTGCCCGCAGTGTGCCAACGGTGTCTTCCAGGGTTGGCCAGTGTTGCTTGACGTCCCCCAGCTTGCCGGCACCCAGCCATTTGCGGAACGCTTCGGCGCGATCCTTTACAAAACCTTCACGCACCATCCAGTCGGCAAAGTGCGGGCGGGCCGGGGCGTTGCCGCTGTCACCCAGTTCCTGCTGGATGGCGCGGGCGCCTTCCAGGCCGTTGGGCATGCCCTTGAGGGCCAGCTTGCGGCTTATTTCTTCGGACCGCAGCCAGCGGCCATCGTGCAATTTGGCGATGGCCTCCACCAGCGGCGGCGCGTTGACGTCGAAACCGTAGCCCAATACGTGGATGGTTGCGCCGCCCCAAGTGCAGGACAATTCAACTCCGTTGACCAGTTGCATGCCCAACGCATGCGCCGCCTCGCGGGCCTCTGCCAGGCCTTCGAGGGTGTCGTGGTCGGTCAACGACAGGACTCGCACGCCTTTTTCAAACGCACGCGCAACCAGGACCGCGGGCGCCAGGGCGCCGTCGGAGGCTGTGCTATGGCAGTGCAAATCAACATTCACGGGAGTGTGTAACCTCAAGTCAGCTGGCGCTTTCGCTACCAAGGATGTTTGTTATTATGCCGCCACATCCAGCTTCTGGCTCTTACTGTGAAACAATTCATCGACTTCATCCCGCTGTTGCTGTTTTTCATCGTTTACAAAACCGACCCTCGCGTTATCGATCTTGCCGGCCACGAGCTGACCCTCGGCGGCATCTACAGCGCCACGGCGGTGCTGATCATCAGCTCCGTGGTGGTCTACGGCGCGCTCTTCATCTCCCAGCGCAAGCTGGAAAAAAGCCAGTGGCTGACCCTGATCGCCTGCCTTGTGTTCGGCAGCCTGACCCTGGCCTTCCACAGCGAAACCTTCCTTAAATGGAAAGCCCCGGTGGTCAACTGGCTGTTCGCCCTGGCCTTTATCGGCAGCCACTTCATCGGTGATCGCCTGCTGATCAAGCGGATCATGGGCCACGCGCTGACCTTGCCAGACCCGGTGTGGACCCGCCTGAACATCGCCTGGATCGTGTTTTTCCTGTTCTGCGGCGCCGCCAACCTGTTCGTCGCCTTTACCTTCCAGAGCTACTGGGTGGACTTCAAGGTGTTCGGCAGCCTGGGCATGACCGTGCTGTTCCTGGTCGGCCAGGGTATCTACCTGTCGCGCCACCTGCATGACACCGACCCTACCACGCCGAAAACCGAGGACTGACATGCTCTACGCCATCATTTCCACCGACGTCGCCAACTCCCTGGAAAAACGCCTGTCCGTACGCCCGGCCCACGTCGAGCGCCTGAAACAGCTGCAAGCCGAAGGCCGCCTGGTACTGGCCGGCCCGCATCCTGCGGTAGACAGCAACGACCCGGGAGACGCCGGTTTCATCGGTAGCCTGATCGTCGCCGAGTTCGCCTCCCTGGCGGCGGCACAAGCCTGGGCCGATGCTGATCCGTATGTAGCGGCCGGCGTGTACGCCCAGGTGCTGGTCAAACCGTTCAAGCAAGTCCTGCCTTGATTCGTTGCGCGCTGAACCAAATGGCTTCAGCGCACTCCTAAACGCTCATTATTCCCGGTAACCTGCCGACAACGTTCTGAATATTCGTGTGGAATCAGGAGTTCCGATGCGCTTACGTCAGTTGTGTCTGTTGGCAGTGTTAATGATCGGGGCTACGGCCCACGCTGAAGAAACCTCGAACACCGGCAGTTCCACGCCCCTGTCCTTGAGTGCCGGCAGCCAGATCACCGATTTGCAGCAACGTTTGAAAGAAAGCGAACGCCAGCGCGATGAGCTGAGCAAGCAATTGCAAAGTGCTGACGCCACGCGGGAAAGTACCCAACTGAGTAAACTGCGCCAGGAGAACCAACGCCTGGTCCAGCAACTCAAAGAAGCACAGGGCAGTGCCTTGCCACGCTGGCTTACCGAGCAACAACAATGGTTCGTGACCGGCGGGGCAGTCGCACTGATCGCCCTGTTATGCGGGATCTTCGCCAGTGGCGGGCACCGGCGCCGTCGACAATGGCTAAATTGAGTGAGTCATGAGCGAGCTGTTACTGATAGATGATGACCAGGAGCTCTGTGAGCTGCTGACCAGTTGGTTGAGCCAGGAAGGTTTCCAGGTGCGCGCCTGCCATGACGGCTTGAGCGCCCGCAAGGCATTGGCCGAAGCCGCCCCGGCGGCAGTGGTGCTCGACGTGATGCTGCCCGACGGCAGCGGCCTGGAGCTGCTCAAGCAATTGCGCAGCGACCACCCGGAACTGCCGGTGCTGATGCTCTCGGCCAGGGGCGAACCCCTGGACCGGATCCTCGGCCTGGAACTGGGCGCCGACGACTACCTGGCCAAACCCTGCGATCCTCGTGAACTGACCGCGCGCCTGCGCGCCGTGCTGCGCCGCAGCCACCCGGCCGCCGTGTCCACTCAGCTGGAGCTGGGCGACCTGTGCTTCAGCCCGGTGCGTGGCGTGGTCACTATCGATGAACAGGAATTTGCCCTGACCGTGTCCGAAAGCCGCCTGCTGGAAGCCTTGCTGCGTCAGCCCGGCGAGCCGCTGGACAAGCAGGAACTGGCGCAAATCGCCCTGGGCCGCAAGCTGACCCTGTATGACCGCAGCCTGGACATGCACGTCAGCAACCTGCGCAAGAAGATCGGCCCGCACCCGGATGGCCGGCCACGGATCGTGGCGCTGCGTAGCCGCGGCTATTACTACAGCCTCTAGCCCGCGTAGCAGCTGTCGAGCCTCGGCGAGGCTGCGACAGCATCGCCTCGGTACAGGTGTCAGACCGCAGCGCCTGCCTCGCAGCCTCGCCAAGGCTCGACAGTTGCTACGGTCGCCAATAGTTTTGTCAGCCCCGCCCAAAATCCTCTTTACCCAAGCTTTACCGTCCCCTGACTGCCGCTGACCTTGATCTCCGTAATCTACTCACATCCGGACTCACCGGAATAGAGACAGGAGAATCACCATGCGCAAGACCCTTATCGCTTTGATGTTCGCTGCTGCCCTGCCAACCGTTGCCATGGCCGCTGCGCCAGAAGGCCCAGGCCCGATGGGCGGTCCTGAAGGCCACATGATGGGTGGCCCAGGTCACGGCGGTGAACACGGCATGCGGGGCAAAGGTGGCCCTTTCAGCCAGCTGGACCTGAGCCCTGAACAGCGCCAGCAGATCGGCAAGTTGATGGGCCAGCAATGGCACGCTCGCAAAGAGTTGGTGCGCAAGTACCTGGACAAACTGCCAGCCGCTGATCAGAAAGCCATGAAAGACGAAATGGCGGCCGCCAAGCAGAAAACCCAGACCGACATCCGTGCCGTGCTGAAACCCGATCAACAGAAGAAATTCGACGAGATCGTGAAGAAACAAGCCGAGCGCCGCGCCGAGTGGAAGGAATTCCAGGCCTGGAAAGCCCAGCAGCCGCAAAAAGCGCAATAATGATCTAGCTTCACTCCCAGCCCAGTGGCCACCGCCGCTGGGCTTTTCCTGTTTGAGGATTTCTTGTGCGTTCATTGTTCTGGCGCGTCCTTGCCAGCTTCTGGCTGGCCATCGCCCTGGTTGCCGGGTTGTCGATCCTGCTTGGGCATATGCTCAACCAGGACGCCTGGATTCTCAGCCGCCACCCCGGGCTCAATAACCTCGCGCAGGAATGGACGCAGCTTTACGAGGCCCAGGGCGAGGACGCCGCCCAGGAGCTGCTGCAGCAGCGCAAGCGTCAGTACCACATTGACGTGCAAGTGCTTAACGAAAGCGGCGAGCCTGTGGTGCGCGGCACTTTCCCGCGCCGCGCCGCCGCCCTCGAAGCCCGGCAAAACGACAGCCAGGACCGCCACCTGCCCTGGCGCCGGCTGACCGCCGAGTACACCAGCGAAAAAACCGGCGACACCTACCTGCTGATCTACCGCATTCCCCACCCGGAACTGGACGCCTGGCACCGCAGCAGCCTGCTCTGGCCGTTAAGTGCCCTGGCGATTGCGCTGGTGGTGCTGACCCTGTTCAGCCTGTTGGTGACGTTGTCCATCACCCGCCCCCTCAGCCGCCTGCGCGGCGCAGTGCACGACCTGGGCCAGACCACCTATCAGCAGAACAGCCTGGCGCGGCTGGCCAACCGTCGCGATGAATTCGGCGTACTGGCCACCGACTTCAACCGCATGGGCGCCCGCCTGCAAAGCCTGATCGGCAGCCAGCGCCAGTTGCTGCGGGATGTGTCCCACGAACTGCGCTCGCCCCTGGCCCGCCTGCGGATCGCCCTGGCCCTGGCAGAACGGGCCACGCCCGAAGCGCGGGAAAAACTCTGGCCGCGCCTGACCCGCGAATGCGACCGCCTGGAAGCGCTGATCAGCGAAATCCTGGTACTCGCCCGGGTGGACGCTGATAACGCCAGTGCCGAAGACATCGACCTCAACCCGTTGCTCCGGACCCTGCAAAAAGACGCCTTGCTCGGCGCGCCGGACCAACCCGTGCAGCTGGATGCCGAGGCCGGGCTGCACCTCAAGGGCTGGCCGACCATGATCGAACGCGCGGTGGATAACCTGCTGCGCAACGCCCAACGCTTCAACCCGCCCGGCCAACCGATTGAAATGGAAGCCAGACGCCAGGGCGAACGCATTGTGATCAGTGTGCGCGACCACGGCCCCGGCGTGGATGCCGAACACCTGAGCCAACTCGGCGAGCCGTTTTACCGCGCCCCGGGGCAAACCGCCCAGGGCCATGGCCTGGGCCTGGCCATCGCGCGGCGCGCCGCAGAGCGCCATGGCGGCAGCCTGATCCTGGCCAATCATCAAGGCGGCGGCTTTATCGCCAGCGTGGATCTGCCGCTGGAACCGGGGGTTGTCATTCAACCCTGATGATCTTCTATGATGGTCCTTCTCATTAGGAGGGCCTTTGATGACTGATCTGCTCACCCCCATCCAGGAAGCACTCGATTTACCCGTCACCCCACTGGCCGTAACCGAAGTCGGCGCGCTGCCCTCAACCTTTGCCGTCACCGAGCTGGCCAGCGCCAGCATCGGTGCCGCGGGCCAGGCGGTCGCCCAGTTGCTGTTGCAGCAAACCGGGCGCCTGCCCTCGGTGACCGTGGACCGGCGCCTCGCCTCGTTCTGGTTCTCCTCCTCGCTGCGCCCCGACGGCTGGACCACCCCGCCGCTGTGGGACCCGATTGCCGGCGACTACGCCTGCACCGATGGCTGGATTCGCCTGCACACCAATGCACCGCATCACCGTGCCGCCGCCGAGCGCGTACTCGGGCAGGTCGCTGACCGTGAAGCAATGGCCGCGAAGGTTGCGCCATGGACCGCTGCCGAGCTGGAACAGGCGATCGTCGAAGCCAACGGCTGTGCGGCGCAGATGCGCTCATGGCAAGACTGGCAGGTGCATCCACAAGGCTTGGCGGTCAATCAGGAACCGCTGGTCCATCGCCAGACCTTTGCAGCCCTCAGCGACAAACCCTGGTTGGGCTCGGTGGCAAGGCCGCTGGCGGGCATCAAGGTGCTGGACCTGACGCGCGTATTGGCCGGCCCCACCGCCAGTCGTTTTCTCGCAGGCCTCGGCGCCGATGTACTGCGCATCGACTCCCCTGACTGGAACGAACCCGGCGTGGTGCCGGAAATGACCCTGGGCAAACGTTGCGCCCGCCTGGACCTGAAAAACCCCGACGACCGCCTGATCTTCGAAAACCTGCTCAAGGACACCGACATTCTGCTGCACGGCTACCGCGCCGATGCACTGGAACAGTTGGGCTACGGTGAGGCTGCGCTGCAAGCCATCGCGCCTGGCCTGATCGACGCCAGCCTCAACGCTTACGGCTGGAGCGGCCCGTGGCGCAATCGCCGGGGGTTCGACAGCCTGGTGCAGATGAGCACCGGGATTGCCGAGGCTGGCAGGCAGTGGAAAAACTCGGACAAACCGGTGCCGCTGCCGTTGCAGGCGCTGGACCACGCCACCGGGTATTTGATGGCGGCCAGTGCGATCCAGGCGTTGAGTGAACGATTGAAATCCGGCCGCGGCGGTTCGGCACTGTTGTCCCTCGCGCGCACGGCAAAACTGTTGGTGGACGCAGGACAAGTCCCGGAACAACTACCGCTGCGGGCCGAAGAACCGGGTGATCAAGGCTTGGTGGTGGAGCAAACCGCCTGGGGCCCGGCCCACCGCTTGCTGCCCCCGGTGACCATCAGCGGGACACCGTTGCAGTGGGACTTGCCCGCCGGGGAATTGGGCTCACACCGCCCTCAGTGGTGACCGAAGATCCTGTGGCGAGGGAGCTTGCTCCCGCTGGACTGCGCAGCAGGCCCCAGCTTTTGGGTCAATGGGGCCGCTTCGCGCCCCAGCGGGAGCAAGCTCCCTCACCACAGGTATGCAGAATCAATCCGCGCGGCTCAGTGATGTCCACAAATGCTGCGCCGCATAGGCTCTAAGCGGTCGCCAGGCCTCAGCCCGCGCCAGCAACTGGCGCGGGCTCACCGGCCCGCCTTCCAGCGCCACCAGCGCATTGATCAAACCGATATCCCCCGAGGCAAACGCATCCTGCTCGCGCATCTGGCGCATGGCGATGTACTGCGCCGTCCAGTCACCAATCCCGGGTAATGCGACTAACCGCGCCACACCTTCCTTCAGGTTCGCCTTCGCCTGGAAGATCTGCGGGTCATCCAGCAACGCCTGGGCCACGCCCGACAAGGTACGCCCGCGACTTTTCGGCATGCCGAGGGTTGCCAAATCTGCGGCTGCCAGCACCTCGGCCGAAGGAAACACATGGGTCACACCGGCATGGGGCGTCACCAGCTGCGTGCCGTACTGCGCCACCAGCTTGCCCGCCAGCTTGATCGCCGCCACCACGCTAATCTGCTGGCCCAACACCGCGCGGATCGCCAGCTCCAAACCATCCCAGGTTCCCGGCACCCGCAAGCCAGGACGCGCCGCCGCCAAGCTCGCCATCAAGGGATCATTCGCCAATTGCCGGTTGATCCGCTTCGGGTCAGCCGACAGGTCAAACATGTCCCGTAACCGCCGCTCAATTTCCGGCAACGCAGCCGGGTCAGGAAAATCCACCGTCACCTCAAGCCAATCCCCGGTCCCGGGCGACACACTGAGCCAACCCTGCTGACCGTCGACACTGATACTGCGTGAGTAAACGCCAGCATCCACAGTCTCCATCCCGCCGATCGCCCGCGCCGACAAAAAGCCCAACATCGCCGCCCAGTCATATGGCGCCTGATACGCCAGCTGCATTCTCACAACGACAATACCCCGCTGTACAACCCATACGCCGCCAGGCTCGCCCCGGCGATCACGCAGGCGAAAATGCCTTTTTCCAGATGGGTAAACAAGGGCTGGCCCTGCTCGCGCTTGGCCAGGGCAAACAGGATCACGCCCGGTGCATACAGCAGCGCCGACAGCAGCAAGTACTTCAGGCCACCGGCGTAGAGCAGCCACACCGCATAGGCCAGGGCGATCAGGCTCACCAGCAGGTCCTTGGTGCGTTCGCCATGGGCGCCTTCGTAGGTTTCACCGCGGCCGCTCAACAGCACCGCATAAGCCGCCGACCACAGATAGGGCACCAGGATCATCGACGACGCCAGGTAGATCAGGGTGGTGTAGGTACTTTCCGAAAACAGCGTGATCACCAGGAACAGCTGGATCATCACATTGGTCAGCCACAGCGCATTGACCGGCACCTGATTGACGTTTTCCTTTTTCAGGAACGCCGGCATGGTCTTGTCATGGGCGGTGGCATAGAGAATTTCGGCGCAGAGCAAGGCCCACGACAGCAGCGCGCCCAACAGCGAAACCGCCAGGCCGATGCTGATCAACAGCGCGCCCCACGGGCCAACGATATGTTCCAGCACCCCGGCCAGGGACGGGTTTTGCAGGTTGGCCAGTTCCGGCTGGCTCATGATCCCGAGCGACAGCAGGTTGACCAATACCAGCAGCGCCAACACCCCCAGGAAACCGATGACCGTGGCCCGGCCCACGTCCGAGCGTTTCTCGGCCCGCGCCGAGTAGACACTGGCGCCCTCGATGCCGATAAACACAAACACCGTGACCAGCATCATGTTGCGCACCTGATCCACCACGCCGCCGAAATTCGGATTACTCAGGCCCCAGATATCCCGGGTAAAGATATCGGCCTTGAATGCCACGGCGGCGATCACGATAAACATCACCAACGGCACGATCTTGGCCACGGTGGTGATCTGGTTGATGAACGCCGCCTCCTTGATGCCGCGCATCACCAGGAAATGCACCGCCCACAACAACACCGATGCGCAGCCAATCGCCACCGGGGTATTGCCCTGGCCGAACACCGGAAAAAAGTAGCCGAGGGTACTGAATAGCAACACGAAGTAACCGACGTTGCCCATCCAGGCACTGATCCAGTAGCCCCAGGCCGACGAGAAACCCATGTAGTCGCCAAACCCGGCCTTGGCGTACGCGTATACGCCGGAATCCAGTTCCGGCTTGCGGTTGGCCAGGGTCTGGAACACAAAGGCCAGGGTCAGCATGCCCACGGCGGTAATGCCCCAGCCAATCAACACCGCGCCTACCTCGGCCCGCGCCGCCATGTTCTGCGGCAACGAGAAAATCCCGCCGCCGATCATCGAGCCCACCACCAGGGCGATCAAGGCATTGAGGCGCAGCTTTTCCGAGGATTGGGACATGAACACTCCTGAACAAAACAACCATTGAGCCAACAACTGTGCACTCAACTAACTTATTAAGCCGGCGCAGCGTTTATTAGATATAGCCAATAAAGGCGCCGGCTTCATAACTTAAAGGCATGACAATAAACAGCGTTAAGGCAAATTTATAATTTAAATAACGCTGCGCTGTAAAAGTTTGCATATCTGCAAATACGGGCTAGCTTCAAAGGTCCATGCTAATGAGAAAACCTGTTGTTTGAAACGCAGAACCGCTCTACGACGAGCCTCTGCGAGGCACTTGAGCGCCCGTACCTTTCATCATAAGTCATTAATTCACAATGGAATGTGCCAATGAAGTGATCTGAGTCAGCTGTTTGATTAGCGCACGGATTTATTCTGTGGTCTCTCTTCTCCTGCATTGGAGTCATGCGATGTCTGAATCTCCCGGAAAACTTCGACTCGGCGCACTGGTTGCACTTGTCGTGGGTTCAATGATTGGTGGCGGGATCTTCTCACTGCCGCAAAACATGGCGGCCAGCGCCGATGTTGGCGCGGTACTGATTGGTTGGGTGATCACCGCCGTGGGCATGTTGACCCTGGCGTTCGTGTTCCAGACCCTGGCCAATCGCAAGCCCGACCTCGACGGCGGGGTCTATGCCTACGCCAAGGCCGGGTTTGGCGACTACATGGGTTTCTCATCCGCCTGGGGTTACTGGATCAGTGCCTGGTTGGGCAACGTCGGCTATTTCGTGCTGCTGTTCAGCACCCTCGGTTACTTCTTCCCCATCTTCGGCGAAGGCAACACCCCGGCGGCGGTGATCGGCGCGTCGGTGCTGCTGTGGGCCGTGCACTTCCTGGTACTGCGCGGGATCAAGGAAGCCGCGTTCATCAACCTGGTGACCACCATCGCCAAGGTGGTGCCACTGGTGCTGTTTGTGTTGATCGCGCTCTTCGCGTTCAAGCTGGACATCTTCACCGCCGACATCTGGGGCGTGAAAAACCCGGACCTGGGCAGCGTGATGAACCAGGTGCGCAACATGATGCTGGTCACCGTCTGGGTGTTCATCGGCATTGAGGGTGCGAGCATCTTCTCGTCCCGCGCCGAAAAACGCTCCGACGTCGGCAAGGCCACGGTGATTGGTTTTATCACCGTGCTGCTGTTCCTGATGCTGGTGAACGTGCTGTCCCTGGGGATCATGACCCAACCGGAATTGGCCAAGCTGCAAAACCCGTCGATGGCCGCCGTGCTGGAGCACGTGGTGGGTCACTGGGGCGCGGTATTGATCAGCGTCGGCTTGATCATTTCCTTGCTGGGGGCGCTGCTGTCGTGGGTGCTGCTGTGTGCGGAGATCATGTTCGCCGCCGCCAAGGACCACACCATGCCGGAGTTCCTGCGTAAGGAAAACGCCAACCACGTGCCGGCCAACGCCCTGTGGCTGACCAACGCCATGGTGCAGATTTTCCTGGTGATCACGCTGTTCTCGGCCAGCACTTACCTGTCGCTGATCTACCTCGCCACCTCGATGATCCTGGTGCCTTACCTGTGGTCGGCGGCCTATGCACTGCTGCTGGCGGTGCGCGGTGAAACCTATGAAAGCGCCCCGGGCGAACGCAGGAAAGACCTGCTGATCGGCGCCATCGCGTTGATCTACGCGGTCTGGCTGCTGTACGCCGGTGGCACCAAGTACCTGTTGCTGTCCGCCCTGCTCTATGCCCCCGGCGTGATCCTGTTCGCCATGGCCAAGCATGAACTGGGCAAACCGATTTTCACCAACGTCGAGAAGCTGATTTTCGCCGCAGTCGTCATAGGTGCCCTCGTGGCGGGCTATGGCCTCTACTCCGGCTTCCTGACCCTGTAATCATTGTTCACTGGAGGATCTGTAATGACCACGGAAAAAGTGAAGTACGGCGTACATTCCGAAGCCGGCAAACTGCGCAAAGTCATGGTGTGCTCCCCAGGTTTGGCCCACCAGCGGCTGACCCCAAACAACTGCGATGAACTGCTGTTCGATGACGTGCTGTGGGTAGCCCAGGCCAAGCGCGACCACTTCGACTTCGTGACCAAGATGCGCGAGCGCGACATCGATGTGCTGGAGATGCACAACCTGCTGACCGACATCGTCGCCATCCCCGAAGCGCTGGACTGGATCCTGGAGCGCAAGATCACCGCCAACCAGGTGGGCCTGGGGCTGGTCAATGAGGTCAGCTCGTGGCTGCGCAGCCTGGAGCCGCGCAAGGTCGCCGAGTACCTGATCGGTGGCGTGTCGGCCGATGACCTGCCGAGCAGTTTCGGTGGCAAGACCATCGAGATGTTCCGCGATTTCCTCGGCCACTCAAGCTTCATCCTGCCGCCGTTGCCCAACACCCAGTTCACCCGCGACACCACCTGCTGGATCTATGGCGGCGTGACGCTGAACCCGATGTACTGGCCGGCGCGACGCCAGGAAACCCTGCTGGCCAGCGCCATCTACAAATTCCACCCCGAGTTCACCAACGCGGACTTCCAGGTTTGGTACGGCGACCCTGACCAGGAACACGGCAACGCCACCCTGGAAGGCGGCGACGTGATGCCGATTGGTAACGGCGTGGTGTTGATCGGCATGGGCGAGCGTTCCTCGCGCCAGGCCATCGGCCAACTCGCCCTGAACCTGTTCAAGCACAAGGCCGTGGAGCGTGTGATCGTCGCCGGCCTGCCGAAATCCCGCGCGGCGATGCACCTCGACACCGTGTTCAGCTTCTGCGACCGCGACCTGGTCACGATCTTCCCGGAAGTGGTCAACCAGATCGTCGCTTTCACCCTGCGCCCGGACGAGACCAAGCCCGGCGGCATCGACATCCAGCGCGAAAAAACCAACTTCCTCGACACCGTCGCCGCCGCCCTGAACCTCAAGGCCCTGCGTGTGGTGGAAACCGGCGGCAACAGCTTCGCCGCCGAGCGCGAGCAGTGGGATGACGGCAACAACGTAGTGGCCGTGGAGCCTGGCGTGGTGATCGGCTACGACCGCAACACCTACACCAACACCTTGCTGCGCAAGGCCGGTGTGGAAGTCATCACCATCAGCGCCGGTGAACTCGGCCGTGGCCGTGGCGGCGGCCACTGCATGACCTGCCCGATCATTCGCGACCCAATCGACTACTGATATTCAAACCCTGGCCGCCGCTCATAAGGCGCCGGCCAGGGGGATAACCTAAACAGAAGGAGATCCACCATGGCTTTTAATATGCGCAACCGCAGCCTGCTGTCGCTGATGCACCACACCACTCGCGAGCTGCACTACCTGCTGGACCTGTCCCGCGACCTCAAGCGCGCCAAATACACCGGCACCGAGCGTCCGCACCTGAAGGGCAAAAACATCGCGCTGATCTTCGAAAAAACCTCGACCCGCACCCGTTGCGCGTTCGAAGTGGCGGCCCATGACCAGGGTGCCCACGTCACCTACATCGACCCGGTGTCGTCGCAGATCGGCCACAAGGAAAGCATGAAGGACACCGCCCGCGTCCTCGGCCGGATGTTCGATGCCATCGAGTACCGTGGCTTTGAACAGGAAATCGTCGAAGAGCTGGCCAAGTTCGCCGGGGTGCCGGTGTTCAACGGCCTGACCGCCGAATTCCACCCCACCCAGATGATCGCCGACACCCTGACCATGCGCGAGCACAGCGACAAGCCGCTGCATGACATCAGCTACGCCTACCTGGGCGACGCCCGCTACAACATGGGCAACTCGCTGCTGATGATCGGCGCCAAGCTGGGCATGGACGTGCGCATCGGCGCACCGAAAGCCCTGTGGCCCCATGCTGACTTCATCAAGCAGTGCCAGGCATTCGCCGAGGAAAGCGGCGCGCGCATCACCATCACCGAAGACCCGAAGGAAGCGGTGAAAGGCGTGGACTTCATCCACACCGATATCTGGGTGTCCATGGGCGAACCGGTGGAAGCGTGGGACGAGCGCATCGAGCAACTGCTGCCGTACCAGGTCAACGCCAAGATGATGAAGGCCTCGGGCAATCCCCGCGTGAAATTCATGCACTGCCTGCCGGCGTTCCACAACAGCGAAACCAAGGTCGGCAAGGACATCGCCGCGCGTTATCCGAACCTGGCCAATGGCGTGGAAGTGACCGAAGAAGTGTTTGAGTCCCCGGCCAACATCGCCTTTGAGCAGGCGGAAAACCGCATGCACACCATCAAGGCGATCCTGGTGTCGGCGCTGGCGGATATCTAAACCAATACCGCTCCCACATTTGGCCCGGTGTTCACAACGCTGGATTCTGGAAGGACAACCTTATATGCGTATCGTCGTTGCACTGGGCGGCAACGCCCTTCTGCGCCGTGGTGAACCCATGACCGCAGACAATCAACGGGCCAATATCCGCATCGCCACCGAACAGATCGCCAAGATCCACAAAGGCAACGAGCTGGTGATTGCCCACGGCAATGGCCCGCAAGTGGGCCTGCTGTCGCTGCAGGCTGCCGCCTACACCCAGGTTTCACCTTACCCGCTGGATGTGTTGGGAGCCGAAACCGAAGGCATGATCGGGTACATCATCGAACAGGAACTGGGCAACCTGCTGGACTTCGAAGTGCCGTTCGCCACACTGCTGACCCAGGTCGAAGTCGACGCCAAGGACCCGGCCTTCCAGAACCCGACCAAACCCATCGGCCCGGTGTACTCCAAAGCCGAAGCGGAAAAACTGGCCGCTGAAAAAGGCTGGGCGATTGCCCCCGATGGCGACAAGTATCGCCGCGTGGTGGCCAGCCCACGGCCAAAACGGATCTTTGAAATCCGCCCGATCCAGTGGCTGCTGGAAAAAGGCAGCATCGTGATCTGCGCCGGTGGCGGCGGGATTCCGACGATGTATGGCGAAGACGGCAAGCTCAAGGGCATTGAAGCCGTGATCGACAAAGACCTGTGCTCCTCGTTGCTGGCCGGGCAACTGGACGCCGATTTGCTGGTGATCGCCACCGACGTCAATGCCGCCTTTATCGACTTCGGCAAGCCCACCCAGAAAGCCATCGGCCAGGCGCACCCGGACGAAATCGAAAAGCTCGGCTTCGCTGCCGGCTCCATGGGACCCAAGGTCCAGGCCGCGTGCGAGTTCGCCCGCCAGACTGGAAAAACCGCAGTGATCGGTTCACTCTCGGACATCGAAGCAATTGTCCAGGGCAGCGCCGGCACCCGCATCAGTACCGCAAAACCTGGCATCACCTACCTGTGAAGTAGAGGAGAAACGCCTATGGCTACCTTTGAACCTGGTCACCTGCACATCGAACGCCACGCGCTGAACAAGGATGACTACAGCTACAACCTGTGCATCGACTACGAAGTCAGCCAGGACCCAAAGGAAGGCAAGGGAATGCTCTTCAAGATGCACGGCACGGTGCAGGGCAAGGAGCTCAAGGAAGAGTTCTTCCTGCCCAAGGACCAGTCGTTCGACTTCGCCCGGCAGGCGATGAACATCGCGCAGAAGTACGGCATGCCGAAGATTGCCGTGCTCAATGGCCAGATGCACAAGCAGTACGATTTGATGTTTGAGGATGTGCGCCATCAGTTGGATGTGAAGCCTGGGGATCCGGTCAAACCCGAACACCTCGAATAACCCGATTTCCCAGGCACCAACCATCAAATGTGGGAGCGGCGGTGCGACGATTCGACTTGCTCGCGAATGCGGTGTATCAGTTGATACATCCGGTGACTGACACACCGCATTCGCGAGCAAGCCCGCTCCCACATTTTGATCTCTATCTTCTCCAAGGCATACTTGCCACCTCTCGCTCGCCAGAACCAAAAACAGCCCCATGCGTATCCACGTCAGCTTCATCGACCGCGTCGGCATCACCCAGGAAGTCCTGGCCTTGCTCGGTGGGCGCAATCTGAACCTGGATGCGGTGGAAATGGTTCCGCCCAACGTCTACATCGACGCCCCGACCCTAAGCGCCGAGGTACTGGAAGAGCTGCGTGATGCACTGTTCAGCGTGCGCGGCGTGCAAGCCGTGACCGTGGTCGACATCCTCCCCGGCCAGCGCCAGCACCTGCAACTCGACGCCCTGCTCGCCGCCATGACGGACCCGGTACTGGCCCTGGACAGCGCCGGCAAGATCCTGCTGGCCAACCCGGCGCTGATCGCCTTGTACGGTCGCGAACCCGCCGGGGAAAGCATCAACGAACTGTTCGACGACCCAACCCTGCTGGCCACCCTGCTGGAACACGGCTTTCGCCTGGCCCTGCGGGAAATCAGCGTCAACGGCCAGACCCTGCTGCTGGACGCCACGCCGATCACCGACGCCGGCGCCCTGCTGACCCTGTACCAACCCAACCGCATCGGCGAACAACTGTCGGCGCTGCACCATGACCACGCCGAAGGTTTCGACGCGTTGTTGGGCGAGTCCCCGGCGATCCGCACCCTCAAGGCGCGGGCGCAACGGGTGGCGGCGCTGGATGCACCGTTGTTGATCCAGGGCGAGACCGGCACCGGCAAGGAGCTGGTGGCCCGTGCCTGCCACGCCATCAGCGCACGCCACAGCGCGCCGTTCCTGGCCCTGAACTGCGCGGCGCTGCCGGAGAACCTGGCCGAGAGCGAACTGTTCGGCTACGCCCCCGGCGCCTTCACCGGTGCCCAGCGCGGCGGCAAGCCGGGGCTGATGGAACTGGCGAACCAGGGCACGGTGTTCCTCGACGAGATCGGCGAGATGTCACCTTACTTGCAGGCCAAGCTGCTGCGGTTTCTCAACGACGGCAGCTTCCGCCGGGTAGGCGGCGACCGTGAGGTGAAGGTCAATGTGCGGATCCTCAGCGCCACCCACCGCGACCTGGAAAAAATGGTCAGCGAAGGCACCTTCCGCGAAGACCTGTTCTACCGCCTCAACGTGCTCAACGTCGAAGTGCCGCCCTTGCGCGAGCGCGGCCAGGACATCCTGCTGCTGGCCCGCTACTTCATGCAGCAGGCCTGCGCGCAGATCCAGCGCCCGGTCTGCCGCCTGGCGCCGGGCACCTACCCGGCGCTGCTGGGCAACCGCTGGCCGGGCAACGTGCGGCAATTACAGAACGTGATCTTCCGCGCCGCGGCCATTTGCGAAAGCAGCCTGGTGGACATCGGCGACCTGGACATCGCCGGCACCTCGGTGGCGCGGCAGAACGATGGTGAAGTCGACAGCCTGGAGCAGGCCGTGGAGGATTTCGAGCGCGGGTTGCTGGAGAAGCTCTATGTCAGCTATCCGTCCACGCGCCAGCTGGCCAGCCGCCTGCAAACCTCCCACACCGCCATTGCCCATCGCCTGCGCAAGTACGGTATTCCCAACAAGCCCTGACTGACTGCACGCGATCAAAATGTGGGAGCGGGCTTGCTCGCGAATGCGTTGGGTCAGTCAATACATTCGGCACTGACATACCGCATTCGCGAGCAAGCCCGCTCCCACATTTGATCTACGGCGCCCTCAAAAGCGACCTCCGCCTGTACTGAAAGCGCTACAGTGGAACGATATCAATACACACCGTCCCAGGCGTCGCGATGCAAGGCTTTGATCCTCATAGTCTTTTTTTCAATGGCCCAGCTGTAGCGATATCGCTACAACCACCTTCCGATCATCACCCGCCATAATCAGTAACTAATTGTTTTATAACGATAAAAAAACATTGGCCGCAATTTTGCTAAGCAACTCCCCATTATTCCAATCCCGTCCACCAGACGAATCTGGCCCTGAGGAGTTTCCATGAGCGAGTTGCGCTTTACTGAAGATCACGAATGGCTGCGCGCCGAAGCCGACGGCAGCGTGACCGTGGGCATTACCGCTTTTGCGCAGAACGCGCTGGGTGATGTGGTTTTCGTGCAACTGCCTGAGCTGCAGTCCTACGACAAAGGGGCAGAAGCCTCCACCGTTGAATCGGTCAAGGCCGCCAGCGGCGTATACATGCCATTGGACGGCGAAGTCCTCGAAGTAAACGACAAGCTGGACGGCAGCCCCGAGCTGGTCAACGAAGACCCGATGGGCGAAGGCTGGTTCTTCCGCTTTAAACCGGCTGATGCCGACGCAGTAGCTAAGCTGTTGGATCAGGATGCGTATGACCGCCTGATCAAAGCCAACGCTGAAGCCTGAGGAGCGCGCCATGACTAATCTGACCACCGCCAACGAATTCATCGCCCGCCACATCGGCCCGCGCCAGGACGACGAGCAACACATGCTCGCCACCCTGGGCTTTGATTCCCTGGAAGCCTTGAGCGCCAGCGTGATCCCGGAGAGCATCAAGGGCACCGCCGTACTGGGCATGAGCGATGGCTTGAGCGAAGCCGACGCACTGGCTTCGATCAAGGCGATTGCCGCCAAGAACGAGCTGTTCAAGACCTACATCGGCCAGGGCTACTACAACTGCCACACACCGTCGCCGATCCTGCGCAACCTGCTGGAAAACCCGGCCTGGTACACCGCCTACACGCCGTATCAGCCGGAGATTTCCCAGGGCCGCCTGGAGTCGCTGCTGAACTTCCAGACGCTGATCAGCGACCTCACCGGCCTGCCGATCGCCAACGCCTCGCTGTTGGACGAAGCCACCGCCGCTGCCGAAGCCATGACCTTCTGCAAACGCCTGAGCAAGAACAAAGGCAGCAACGCGTTCTTCGCCTCCGTGCACAGCCACCCGCAAACCCTCGACGTACTGCGCACCCGTGCCGAGCCACTGGGCATCGACGTGGTGGTGGGCGACGAGCGTGAACTGTCCGACGTCAGTGCCTTCTTCGGCGCCCTGCTGCAATACCCGGCGAGCAACGGTGACGTATTCGACTACCGCGAGCTGACCGAGCGCTTCCACGCCGCCAACGCACTGGTGGCCGTGGCCGCCGACCTGCTGGCCCTGACCCTGCTGACCCCGCCGGGTGAGTTCGGCGCCGACGTGGCCATCGGCAGCGCGCAACGCTTCGGCGTGCCGCTGGGCTTCGGTGGCCCGCATGCGGCGTACTTCTCCACCAAGGATGCGTTCAAGCGCGACATGCCGGGCCGTCTGGTCGGCGTCTCCGTGGACCGTTTCGGCAAGCCGGCCCTGCGCCTGGCCATGCAGACCCGCGAGCAGCATATCCGCCGCGAGAAGGCCACCAGCAATATCTGCACCGCCCAGGTATTGCTCGCCAACATCGCCAGCATGTATGCCGTGTACCACGGCCCGAAAGGCCTGACCCAGATCGCCAACCGCATTCACCACCTGACCGCGATCTTCGCCAAAGGCTTGGGCGCATTGGGCCTGGCGGTTGAACAAACCCACTTCTTCGACACCCTGACCATCAAGACCGGCGCGCAAACTGCTGCCCTGCACGACAAGGCTCGCGCCCAGCGCATCAACCTGCGTGTGGTCGACGGCGAACGCGTTGGCCTGTCGGTGGACGAAACCACCTCCCAAGCCGACATCGAAACCCTGTGGAGCGTGTTCGCCGGCGGTAAAGCCCTGCCGGACTTCGCCGCATTGGCTGCCAGCGTTGAAAGCACCCTGCCGGCCGCGCTGCTGCGCCAGTCGCCAATTCTCAGCCACCCGGTGTTCAACCGTTACCACTCCGAAACCGAGCTGATGCGCTACCTGCGCAAACTGGCCGACAAGGACCTGGCCCTGGATCGCACCATGATCCCGCTGGGCTCGTGCACCATGAAGCTCAACGCCGCCAGCGAAATGATCCCGGTGACCTGGGCCGAGTTCGGTGCCCTGCACCCGTTCGCCCCGGCCTCGCAAAGCGCCGGCTACCAGCAACTGACGACCGAACTGGAAGCCATGCTCTGCGCGGCCACCGGTTACGACGCGATTTCCCTGCAACCGAACGCCGGTTCCCAGGGCGAATACGCCGGCCTGCTGGCCATCCGTGCCTATCACCAGAGCCGTGGCGAAGAACGCCGCGACATCTGCCTGATCCCGTCGTCGGCCCACGGCACCAACCCGGCCACCGCCAACATGGCCGGCATGCGCGTCGTGGTCACCGCCTGCGATGCACGCGGTAACGTCGACATCGAAGACCTGCGTGCCAAGGCCATCGAGCACCGCGAGCACCTCGCAGCGCTGATGATCACCTACCCGTCCACCCACGGCGTGTTCGAAGAAGGCATCCGCGAAATCTGCGGGATCATTCACGACAACGGCGGCCAGGTGTACATCGACGGCGCCAACATGAACGCGATGGTCGGCCTCTGCGCCCCGGGCAAGTTCGGCGGCGATGTGTCCCACTTGAACCTGCACAAGACCTTCTGCATTCCCCACGGCGGTGGCGGCCCGGGCGTCGGTCCGATTGGCGTCAAATCCCACCTGACGCCGTTCCTGCCCGGCCATGCCGCGATGGAACGCAAGGAAGGCGCGGTGTGCGCCGCACCGTTCGGCAGCGCGAGCATTTTGCCGATCACCTGGATGTACATCAGCATGATGGGCGGCGCGGGCCTCAAGCGCGCTTCGCAGTTGGCGATCCTCAACGCCAACTACATTTCCCGTCGCCTGGAAGAGCACTACCCGGTGCTGTACACCGGCAGCAACGGCCTGGTGGCCCACGAATGCATCCTCGACCTGCGCCCGTTGAAAGACAGCAGCGGCATCAGCGTGGATGACGTGGCCAAGCGCCTGATCGACTTTGGTTTCCATGCGCCGACCATGTCGTTCCCGGTGGCTGGCACCCTGATGATCGAGCCGACCGAAAGCGAATCCAGGGAAGAACTGGACCGCTTCTGCGACGCGATGATCGCCATCCGCGAAGAGATTCGCGCGGTGGAAAATGGCTCGCTGGACAAGGACGACAACCCGCTGAAGAACGCACCACACACTGCTGCGGAACTGGTTGGCGAATGGAGCCACCCATACAGCCGTGAACAAGCGGTGTACCCGGTGGCGTCGTTGATCGAAGCCAAGTACTGGCCGCCGGTTGGCCGGGTCGACAACGTGTTTGGCGATCGCAACCTGGTGTGCGCGTGCCCGTCGATCGAGAGCTACGCGTAACCTGATGTGGGAGCGGGCTTGCTCGCGAATGCGGAGTGTCAGTTGATACATCTGGTGACTGACCCGCCGCTTTCGCGAGCAAGCCCGCTCCCACATTGGACCGCGTACATCCGTTCAATAATAAGAAACCGGAGAACAACCATGTCTTTAAGCGTGTTCGACCTGTTCAAGATTGGCATCGGCCCCTCCAGCTCCCACACCGTCGGCCCGATGCGCGCTGCCGCTCGATTCGTCGAGGGACTGAAGCGCGACAACCTGCTGGGCGCCACCACCTGCGTCAAGGTGGAGCTCTACGGCTCACTCGGCGCCACCGGCAAAGGCCACGGCAGTGACAAGGCCGTATTGTTGGGCCTGGAAGGCGAGCACCCGGATACCGTGAACACCGAAACCGTTGCCGCCCGCCTGTTGGAAATTCGCGGCAACGCACGCTTGAACCTGCTCGGCGAACACAGCATTGCGTTCAACGAGAAAGAACACCTGGCGATGATTCGCAAACCCCTGCCCTATCATCCCAACGGCATGATCTTCCGCGCCTTCGACGCCGCCGGCTTGCAGATTCGCAGCCGCGAGTACTACTCGGTGGGCGGCGGGTTTGTGGTGGATGAAGACGCCGCCGGCCACGACCGGATTGTCGAAGACGCCACGCCCCTGACGTTCCCGTTCAAAAGTGCCAAGGACTTGCTCGGCCATTGCGCCACCTATGGGCTGTCCATCAGCCAGGTGATGCTGACCAATGAAAGCGCCTGGCGCCCGGAAGCGGAAACCCGCGCCGGCCTGCTGAAGATCTGGCAGGTGATGCAGGACTGCGTGGACGCGGGCTGTCGCAACGAAGGAATTTTGCCGGGAGGGCTGAAGGTCAAGCGCCGCGCCGCCGCGTTGCATCGCCAACTGTGCAAGCACCCGGAATCGGCGCTGCGCGACCCGTTGTCGGTGCTGGACTGGGTCAACCTCTACGCCCTGGCGGTCAACGAAGAAAACGCCAATGGCGGGCGCGTGGTGACGGCGCCCACCAACGGTGCGGCCGGGATTGTGCCGGCGGTGTTGCACTACTACATGCGCTTTATCCCGGGGGCCAGCGAAGACGGAGTGGTGCGCTTCCTGCTCACCGCCGCAGCCATCGGCATTCTGTACAAGGAAAACGCCTCGATCTCCGGCGCCGAAGTCGGCTGCCAGGGGGAAGTCGGCGTGGCCTGTTCCATGGCTGCCGGCGCCCTTTGCGAAGTGTTGGGCGGTACGGTTTCCCAGGTAGAAAACGCCGCCGAGATCGGCATGGAACACAACCTCGGCCTGACCTGCGACCCCATCGGCGGCTTGGTGCAGGTGCCCTGCATCGAGCGCAACGCAATGGGTTCGGTCAAGGCCATCAATGCGGTGCGCATGGCCCTGCGCGGCGACGGGCAACACTTCGTGTCCCTCGACAAGGTCATCCGCACCATGCGCCAGACCGGCGCCGACATGAAAAGCAAATACAAGGAAACCGCCCGTGGCGGTTTGGCGGTCAACATTATCGAGTGCTGACGCCTATAAGCGCGTCCGCACGTTTTTCAGGAGCTGAATATGTCCACCGAAACCCTGTTGAAAACCCCGTTGCACGCCCTGCACATCGAACTGGGCGCGCGCATGGTGCCCTTCGCCGGCTACGACATGCCGGTGCAATACCCGCTGGGCGTGATGAAAGAACACCTGCACACCCGTGAACAAGCCGGGTTGTTCGATGTGTCGCACATGGGCCAGATCCGCCTGACCGGCGCCGGTGCCGCCAAGGCTCTGGAAACCCTGGTGCCGGTGGACATCATCGACCTGCCGGTGGGCATGCAGCGTTATGCGATGTTCACCAACGAGCAAGGCGGCATCCTGGATGACCTGATGGTCGCCAACCTGGGTAACGACGAACTGTTCCTGGTGGTCAACGCCGCCTGCAAGGACCAGGACCTGGCCCACCTGCGCCAGCACATCGGTGACCAGTGCACCATCGAACCACTGTTCGAGGAACGCGCCCTGCTGGCCCTGCAAGGCCCGGCTGCCGTCAGCGTGCTGGCGCGCCTGGCGCCGGAGGTCAAGCACATGACCTTCATGCAATTCGCACCGACCCGCCTGCTGGGCGTGGACTGCTACGTCAGCCGCTCGGGCTACACCGGCGAAGACGGCTTCGAAATCTCGGTACCGGCCGCGAACGCCGAGGCCCTGGCCCGCAGCCTGCTGGCCGAAACCGAAGTACAGGCCATCGGCCTGGGCGCCCGCGACTCCCTGCGCCTGGAAGCCGGCCTGTGCCTTTATGGCCATGACATGAACACCGAGACCACGCCGATTGAAGCCAGCCTGTTGTGGGCAATTTCCAAGGCCCGTCGTGCTGATGGCGCACGCGCCGGTGGCTTCCCGGGCGCCGATGCGATCTTCACCCAGCAACAAACCGGCGTCAGCCGCAAACGCGTAGGCCTGTTGCCACAGGAACGCACGCCGGTCCGTGAAGGCGCAGAAATCGTCGACGAACACGGCACCGTGATCGGCAGCGTCTGCAGCGGCGGTTTTGGCCCGAGCCTGGGCGGCCCGCTGGCCATGGGTTATCTGGACAGCGCTTTCATCGCACTGGATACCGAAGTATCTGCGTTGGTACGTGGGAAAAAGGTGCCACTACGTGTAAGTAAAATGCCATTCGTGCCACAACGTTACTACCGTGGTTGATTGACTGTTCCTATAAGTAACGCGGTTGCGTTAACGTGCACTAATCTGTAACGCAACCGCCACATTAAAGTGCATTGACGATAGTCAATGTTATGTTCAGTCACCTATAACAAGTGACGAATTCTATCGAATAAACGCGTTCCACATTGTGGACAGAAGTGTAACGAGGCCGAGCAAAACCTGGGGTTTTGCCGGGGCTTGTTTTTTCTGTATTAGTTGGCGTAGAGTTTGCCCACTGTGTTTGCATGGGTCGCTTTGAACCTGGACCTGGGCAGTAGCCAAAGTTTGCTACAACCCGTTCGACGTCTCTTACTTTCCTGCAACCCAGCCCAGTACTCTTTCATGTGAAAGGGGCTGTCATTAATTTTTTTGCGTCAAGGAAATAAGAAAATGGCTGATCGTCAGAGCGGTACCGTCAAGTGGTTTAACGACGAAAAAGGGTTTGGTTTTATCACTCCAGAAAGCGGTCCGGATCTGTTCGTCCACTTCCGCGCTATTCAGGGCAACGGCTTCAAAAGCCTGAAAGAAGGCCAGAAAGTGACCTTCATCGCGGTGCAAGGCCAGAAAGGCATGCAAGCCGACGAAGTACAAGCAGAAGGCTGATCCTTGCTGCGACAAAAAGCCCCTGATATGACATCAGGGGCTTTTTTATGGGCGTTCTTCCGTAAAATGGCTTTTTTCCTGCCGAGAGCCATGCCATGTCGAAACACCTGCTGAGCCCCCAAGGCGAGTTTCCCGCCGTAGGCCTGGGCCGTCGTCTGGCAGCGATGTTCTATGACTTCCTGTTGTGCACCGCCCTGCTGATCGTCACGGCCTTCATCTACAAGCTGGTGTGGATGGGGTTTGTCGGTGAGGCCAAGTTGCGGGCGCTGTCTGAGTCTGGCGCGCTGGATGGTGATCCGCTGTTGTCGACGATTTTGTTTTTTGTGTTGTTTGGGTTTTTTGCCAAGTTCTGGACGCACTCGGGGCAGACCCTGGGCATGCAGGTTTGGGGGGTGCGGGTGCAGAACGCTGATGGGTCGCGGATTAGTCTGTGGCAGGCGTTGTTGCGGTTTGTGGTGTCGATTGCTTCGTGGTTGTGCCTGGGGCTTGGGTTTATCTGGTCGTTGTTCGACAAGCAGAAACGTGGCTGGCATGACATTTATTCGGATACGCGGTTGGTGCGGGTTCCGAAGAAAAAGAAGTAGGTTTTTAGATTGGGGGCATATCCGTTGCTGCGGTGATGGCTGGCATTGGTTCCGCTCTTACAGCGGCTCACTTTTGAACAGCGCAAAAGTAAGCAAAACGCTCTTGCCCCACCACTCGGCT